>JABSOM010000005.1 GCA_013215945.1 Campylobacteraceae bacterium | reverse complement strand
TGGATGGGGTATCAGGATTCGAACCTGAGAATGTCAGCACCAAAAGCTGATGCCTTACCACTTGGCGATACCCCAATTTTAAGTGCCGAAATTATAGTTAAAAATAATTTTATTGTCAATACTTTTAGGGCCAAATTTTAAAATTTCTGCTATAATTTAAAAAATAAATAAAACAGATCAGAATGTAATATAAAAGATTATATTTACAGAGATAAAAATAAGAAAATATACATAAGTTTATAAAAATATTTATCAAATATATTTTTCATGTTTTTTCTAATACAATTTTATTATTACTAATTCTGAGAAAATAAAGAGTAAATATGAATGCATTAACAAGAGTAAAAGAAGCAATTGAAGAAATAAGAAAAGGCAAGATGGTAATCATGTTGGATGATGAAGACAGAGAGAATGAAGGAGATTTGGTTTATTCAGCTGCTTTAAGTTCTCCACAAAAAGTAAACTTTATGGCAACTCATGCAAAAGGACTAATTTGTGTTTCCGTTACTAAAGAAACGGCGAATAAATTAGGCTTAAATCCTATGGTTGTATCAAATACTTCTTCTTATGAAACAGCATTTACAGTATCTGTTGATGCTGCTGATGCACTAACGGGTATTTCAGCAGGTGAGAGAGATGATACAATTAAAATTCTAGCAAACCCTGTATCTAAAGATACAGAGCTTGTTAAACCAGGACATATTTTTCCATTAATAGCAAAAGACGGAGGAGTACTAGCTCGAATAGGGCATACTGAAGGAAGTGTTGATTTATGTAAATTGGCTGGTTTTAACGGTGAAGCTGTTATTTGTGAGATTATGAAAGAAGATGGTTCAATGGCAAGAAGAGATGATTTAGATATCTTTGCAGATAAACATGAGCTAAAACAAGTTTATATATCAGACTTAGTTGAATACAGATTATCACATGAAACATTAGTAGAAGAAGTATCTTCTAAACAAAGTACTTTTTTTGGCTCTAGTATTATAAAAAAAGAATTTAAAGATCATCTTGATAATATACATACCGTAATGGTATTTAATGAAACAAAAGAACTTTCACATGTTAAGTTTCATTCTGTTATTCCTGATTTAGAACTGTTTTTAAATGATGATAAATTACATTCTATGTTAAAATCAATTAACTTTTTACAAGCTAAAGGCGGAGTTTTAGTTTTTTTGAATGATAGTAAAGCCAATAAAGATTCACAAAAAGACTATGGAATCGGAGCACAAATTTTAAATGCTTTAAATATCAAACAAATTAAACTACTTACATCAGGTGGGAAACATTCATACAATGGATTAAATGGTTTTGGATTAGAGATATTTGAAGAGATTCAAATAGAAGGATAGAGTAAAATCTATTCGTTCTATTCTTAATAAGAAAAGCCAATATTTAAACTTATTGGCTTTTTTCTTTTATAATTGAGGTCCTGCTGAAGTAAAGTCGTATTCACTCTCCAGCGTCAAGTACTTTTTAAAGTTTTCCATATACATACCTGCAAGTTTTTTTCTCATTTCATCGTAGGCTTCTTTATCATTCCATGTATTCCTTGGGTTTAAAACAATAGTTTCAACACCATCAAGTGTTTTAGGAATTTCTAAATTAAAAATAGGAAGAGTTTCAAAGTCTGAATCATTAATAGAACCGTCTAAAATCCCATTAATACAAGCTCTTGTATTTTTGATTGTCATTCGTGAACCAACACCATAAGGGCCACCAGTCCAACCTGTATTAACTAAATATACATTTACTTTATGTTTATCAATCTTATTACCTAATAACTCAGCATAAACAGTAGGGTTTAAAGGTAAAAATGCCTCTCCAAAACACGAAGAGAAGGTCGCAACTGGTTCAGTAATACCTCTTTCAGTTCCTGCAACTTTTGCAGTATAACCACTTAAGAAATAATACATAGCTTGTTTTTTACTTAGTTTTGCAACAGGAGGTAAAACACCAAAAGCATCTGCACATAAAAAGATAATATTAGTAGGATGTCCGCCCATTAAATCAGGGGCATGATTTTCAATATGATTTATAGGATAAGAAACACGCGTATTTTCTGTTTTGCTGCCATCAGTATAATCAACCAGTCCATTTTCATCATAAACAACATTTTCTAAAATAGCACCTTTTTTAATAGCAGCAAAAATTTCTGGCTCACTGCTTTCATCAAGGTTAATTACTTTAGCATAACATCCACCTTCAAAGTTAAAAACACCCTTATCATCCCAACCATGCTCATCATCACCAATTAATTGACGTTTTGGATCAGTTGAAAGAGTCGTTTTTCCAGTACCACTTAAGCCAAAGAATAAAGCAGTATCTCCATCTTCTCCTATATTAGCAGAACAATGCATTGCGAGTTTACCTTGTAGCGGTAACCAGTAATTCATCATAGAAAAAACACCTTTTTTCATCTCTCCCGCATACCAAGTACCACCAATAATTGCAACATTGTCTTCTACATTAAAAACAACATATACTTCTGAATGAATACCGTGGCTTGCATAAGCCATATCTACGGTTTTACAAGCATTATAAATAGTAAAATCTGGTTTAAAATCGTCCAGTTCTTTTTGCGTTTTTGGCATAATAAACATATTCTGAATAAAATTAGCCTGCCATGCAATCTCAGTAATAAACCTTACTGATTTTTTTGAATCTTTTGAAGCCCCACAATAAACATCTGTAACAAATAATTCTTTATTACTTAATTGTTTTTTTGTTGTTACGAATAAGTCTTCATAAACATCTTTAGATACAGCTCTATTAATATCACCCCAGGCAATATACTTATTAGAAGGATCTTGATTTACAAAAAACTTGTCTTTTGGACTTCTTCCTGTAAATATTCCTGTATCAATCATTAAAGCACCAGTTGAAGAAACTTTAGCACCTTCATTCTCAACTGCATGTTTAATTAAAAAATCAATATCACTATTTCTGTGAACTCTTTGTACTTGCTCAAGGCCTAATTGGTCTTTAATTTCAGACATTTTTCTTATTTCCTATTTATTTAAAAATTGATAAAAGTACACCAGCAGCTACGGCAGAACCGATAACTCCAGCAACATTTGGCCCCATTGCATGCATCAATAATATATTTGATGGATCATATTTCTGTCCCTCTTTAGAAACAACTCTAGCCGCCATTGGTACAGCTGATACTCCAGCAGCTCCAATTAAAGGATTAATTTGAGAGTCTTTTGAGCTAAATTTATTCATAACTTTAGCCATTAAAACACCCATCATAGTCCCAGCAGAGAAAGCAACTAATCCAATAACCATAATTCCCATAGTCTCAACAACTAAGAATTGTTCAGAAGCTAACTTCGAACCAACACCTAATCCTAAGAAAATAGTTATCACGTTTATCAAAGAATTTTGCATTGTATCAGAAAGTCTATCAACAACACCTGATTCTTTTGCAAAATTCCCAAAACAAAGGGCACCAATTAAGGGTGTTGCATCTGGAAGAATTAAGATAGCTAAAAGAAGTACAACCAAAGGAAATACAATTTTTTCTAATTTTGAAACTTTTCTTGATGTTTTCATTCTGATTTTACGCTCTTCTAATGTGGTAAAAGCCCGCATAATTGGAGGTTGAATAACAGGTACCAGTGCCATGTATGAATATGCGGCAACAGCAATTGCACCTAATAATTCAGGCGCAAGTGCATTGGCTATAAAAATAGAAGTAGGGCCATCAGCTCCACCAATAATAGAAATAGCAGCACTTTGTTGTAAAGTAAATTCAATTCCTGGAACATACTGCGTTAGAACAACAGCTCCAACTAATGAACCAAAGATCCCAAATTGAGCAGCACCACCAAGTAGGGCTGTTTTAGGATTTGACAATAAAGGTCCAAAATCTGTCATTGCTCCCACTCCCATAAAAATAAGAAGAGGGAAAAATCCATTTCCAATACCCATGTTGTAAATAATTCCAAGCATTCCATTAGGACCTGCGATATCAGCAATAGGAATATTAGCTAGTATTCCACCAAAACCAATAGGAATAAGTAATAGCGGTTCAAAACCTTTGTTAATTGCCAAAAATAATAAAACAAAACAAATAAGAACCATTATAATTCTTCCTGAACTTTGTGCAAAAAGGCTCATCTCATTACCATTAGCATCTAATACACCAACTTTGGGATTTAAAAGTGCATTAATACCTGTTGTTTGATAAAAAGAATGCATAAGCTCAGATAAACTTTTGGCTTGGTATTCTTTAGTAATTGTATTTTCACTTGCAGCAGTACTTGCTGCATTTGCGCAAAACATTGTCATAAATACAATAAAGATTGAAATTATAAAACTTTTTTTCATCTTCATGCCTCTAGTTAATTACGACTAAAGATTGACCTTCATCTACACTGTCATTTGTAGCAACCAAAATTTGTCCTACGGTTCCAGCAATAGGTGAATTAATATCAATTTCCATTTTCATGGCTTCTAAAATCATTAAGGTTTGATCTTTTTCTACTTTATCGCCTACTTTTACAAGTACTTTCCAAACTGAGCCATTTACAACAGCATCAATAGATTCACCGTCCGCACTTAAAGTATGGTGAGATGTCTCATCAACTGCAAGAGGTGTTACTTGAATATCAGCACTACCTTCTGCCACTGTTACATTAAACTTTTGACCATCTACTACAACTGTATAATTACCGCTAACATTTTTCATAGTTTTATTCTCTCCTATTGTACATTCTGTATCATCTTCACAAGCATCGCTTATTTTTCTTATATTTAAAGGGGATTCACCTTTTAGAAATAAAATACCTTTTTCATCACAAGCAGCTGCAATAAAAACATTCTCTTCATTTATTTCAATATTTTCTTCTTTAAGTCTGTTTTCCCAAAATTTAAGTGTTTTTCTTTCATCTTCATCTGCAATATCTAAAGGATTTCTACTTGTTGGTTCAAGTTTTAGTTTCTCACTCGCAAATTTAATGACATCTGCATCTGGAGTAACAGGAGTTTTTCCAAAATAACCAAGTACCATTTTTCCATAACCAGGAGCAATTTGTTTCCAAGGACCAAACATTACATTTGCATAGGCTTGTTGCCAATAAAATTGGGATACAGGAGTTACAGAAGTACCATAACCACCTTTCTCAACTACTTCTCTCATAGCTTTAATAACTTCAGGAAAACGTTCTAGCGTCCCATTGTCTCTCATCATTTGGGTATTTGCAGTTAATGCCCCACCAGGCATGGGTGAAAAAGGAATTAAAGGAGATACAGCACTTGCTTCTGGTGGTAAAAAATAATCTTTTAATTGATCTTTTAACACTTCTTCGTATTTAAGAATTTTTTCAATTTCTAAACCACCCAAATCATAATTCATACCTTTAACCGCATGCATCATAGTAAGAATATCGGGTTGTGAAGTTCCTCCTGAAACAGGACTGGCTGCTAAATCTATTCCATCAGCCCCTGCTTCTAGTGCTGCTAAATAACAAGATACTGAAACACCAGCAGTTTCATGAGTATGTAATCGTATATGAGTATCAATTCCCACAAGTTTTCTTGCCATTTTAATGGTTTCATAAATTTTATTAGGGCTTGATGTTCCTGAGGCATCTTTAAAACATATGGAATCATAAGCTATTCCACTGTCTAAGATAGCACGTAATGTTTTTTCATAAAAAGCTACATCATGTGCACCCGTACACCCAGGAGGTAAGTCCATTAAAGTAACAACTACTTCATGTTTTAAACCATGATTTTTAATACATGCTGCTGAATATTCCAAATTGTTAACATCATTTAGTGCATCAAAGTTTCTAATAGTTGTTGTTCCATGTTTTGCAAAAAGTTTTGCATGCATATCTACAAGTTCTCTAGAACCGGTATCTAACATAACAGTATTAATACCTCTTGCTAAAGTTTGTAAATTAGCATCTGGACCAACAATTTCTCTAAACTCATCCATCATTTCAAAGGCATTTTCTTTTAAATAAAAGAATAAAGATTGAAATCTTGCACCTCCACCAAACTCAAAATGTGTGATTCCAGCATCACAAGCAGCTTCAACAGCAGGAAAAAAATCCTTTTTTAAAACACGTCCTCCAAAAACAGATTGGAATCCATCTCTAAATGTTGTATCCATGACATCAATATATTTTTTAGCCATTATTTTCCTTTAAGATTTTCATGATGTTGTACTGCTGCTATGATTGCAGCTACTTTTTTAGTAGTAGAAGGTACTGAAGTTGTTTGTACCTTTTTAGGTTTTTCTATTTCCTTAGCAGGAAAATATTTACTTAGAAGTTTTGCTTGCGCTTTTAAAACAAAAATTAATATTATTAAAAATGCAAAAACAATTCCCATACCAAGCACCATAAACTTGAGTGCTTCACTTATTAAATTTACTTCCATATCCTCTCCCGTGGTTACCTAAAATAAAAGTTAATTTTATAATAATGTTTCTTTATTAAGATTAATTTTGGGAAATAATTAAAAAGATTTACTAACTTTACATAATTCTTACATTTTTACAATATTTTTCTACCCATTTCATATATATATGTATCTAAAAGTGTGCATAAGTTTAAGAATTTATCTTTTGTTTGAATTAATTTTTTTGACATTTTGATATCCTTTTAAATTTAAATCTTACAAATATTAGTATAAATAATGAATTTATCTAAAAATATTGCATTTTGTAATGTATTGTGTTATCATATATAAAAAGAAAGGTAAAATATGTTGATAGCTGGTGAAATTATTGAAAAATTAAAAGACGTTCTAAGTACTGATGGTAAGATGGGTAAAATATTTGATAAAGATGTTGCGTGTGCACTTGATTTATCTCAGGCTAATTTTGCAACAATGAAGAATAGAGGGAAAATTCCTTTTTCTAATATTTTGGATTTTTGTGCTTTAAAAAAGATTTCTATTAATTGGCTTCTTTATGGGCAAAATCCTGATTCTTTAGTGGATTCTACAGATAAGTATTGGGTTAAATATTTTCCAAGTGTAAATGTGAGTGCAGGTGGGGGTGCTTATGATAGTGAAGATAATTTTGAAGCAATCAATGTTCCTCCTTATTTTATAACTGCCTTAGGTGGACAAGGAAATTTAAAAAATATTGAAGCTATTAATGTAACGGGTGATTCTATGGAACCTACTTTAAATACAGATAATATAATTTTTATTGATAAGAGCAAAGCATCTTCTTTTAAAGATGGAATTTATGCTTTTACAACAGAACATGGTTTATTTGTAAAAAGAATACAAAAAAGAGTAGATGGAAAGTTAGATATCATTTCTGATAATAAAGACTATCCTAAACAAGTTCTTGAAGAAGGTGAGATTAATGTTATAGGAAAAATTGCGGCTTCTTTTGGAAATATATACTAAAACTAAAAAAGACTTAGCTCTTTTTCTACTTTTGTTAAAGTTCTTTGAACTTTAACAAAATCATATCCAATTAAATACACACAGTTAAATTCTTTTGTTTTTAAAAAAGTTTTTAAATTTTTTAAATTTGAAATCACGTACAATTCTTTGGAAAATCCATTAATAAAATGGGAAGAGATATAAATTATTTTGCCGTAGGAATATATTTTGTTAATATATTCAATTTCTTTATTAATGATAACATGTGAATTTTGCACAAGTATGAACTTATCCGTTTTCCCGTGTTCACAGGCATTATATTGTTTGTCCAAAAAGATAGCTCTTAGAGAATTAAAATTATGTAATTTGTTTAAATCAAAATCATTTTTACAAAAAGCATAGACATTTAAAAAAGAATTAAGATATAAAGAAGCCAGTTTAAATTTATTGAAATAATTATTTTTATAAGAAAAAGAGCATTCAAATAAAGAATGAACAATAAGATTATCAACTCTATGATTATTTTGTGAAAACGTTTGATATCTTGGGTATATTTTATGCAATAATTCTTCATTTAAACAAAATAATGTATCAGAATTTTTTATACTTTCGATTACTTTAATAGAATGTTCCAGATTATTTGAAATAAATTTAAAGTTTTTACTTTTGTTAATATTTAAAAATTCATAAGAGATTTTGTCACAAAAAAAGGCTTTAAGATCAATTGTAGATAATTTATATCTAAATATCTTTATAAGTGCTTCTTTATAAGAATCAACTTTAATCCAAGCAATTTCATTGTCAAGAACGGCTGTATTAAAATCATAAACAATCGCAAAAGCGCCATTATTGATAGCCAATAATAAATCTTTTGCATTTTTAGCAATAAACAAATCGCCTTCATTCACTTTCTTGGCATTAATTTTTATATTGTATAAAAAAGAAATAGAAGGAGAGTTAATTAATTCTCCTTCTACAATGTCAATCAATGATGAAATTTTCATCTTTTACCTTAGGAAATTTTTGTTCCGATTTTTTTAGGTGCTTCTGGACGAATTAAGGATAAACCATTTTCATCTCGTGCAGCTAATAACATACCTTCTGAAATCATACCCATCAATTTAGCTGGTTTTAAATTTGCAACAACACATACTTGTGTATTAATCAAATCTTTTGCATCATAAAACTCTTTAATTCCTGCTAGTATTTGTCTTGGTCTGCTTTCTCCTAAATCAACTTGTAATTTTAAAAGTTTTTTTGATTTAGGTACTTCGCTTGCATCAAGAACAGTACCAATTTGTAAACTTGTTCCAAAAAAAGTATCAATTGTTATTAAGTTATCCCCTTCTAATTCTTCCAGTGAAGCTAATGCTATATCTTTTTTCTCAACTTCAGTTTTAGTAACATCTACTTCAGGTGCTTGTTGTAATAAAATCTCTTCAATTCTAGGAAATAATTGTTCAACCTTAGTAATTGTAACATCCCCTAATAATTCTTTATTTTTTAAAATACTGTTATACGAATCAGTATTAATAGTAAGTCCAATAGCATCTGCTATTTTATTTATTTTCTCAGGCATAACTGAAGATAATAAAATAGCTGTTTTAGCCATGATATTTGTAATTAAAGCAACTAAAGCCATTGCTTCATCACTTTTACCTTCTTTCATTTTATTCCAAGGTTCATAATCATTAATGGCTTTATTAGCTACTGTAAGTGCTTTCCAAATATCTTCAAGAAATCTGTTTAATTGCATTTTGTAAATATAATCTTCAATATTTTCTAAAATATTATGCACTTCATTTATTTCTTTTTCATGGTATTTCATTACATCTTTAGAGCTTACTTTGAAATCAAAATATTTTCCACTCATTCCAATGATTCTATTAAGTAAATTTCCAAGATCATTTCCTAAGTCAGAATTGATTCTGTCCATTAATGCTCTTTGTGAAAAATCACCATCTTGTCCAAAAGGCACTTCTCTTAACATAAAGTATCTAAACGCATCTAAACCATAAGCATCAGCTATTTCTTTAGGATCAACAACATTTCCTTTAGATTTTGACATTTTTTCGCCATCTCTTGTCCACCAACCATGAGCAGCTATATGCTTAGGCAAAGGTAAACCCAAAGACATTAAAAATGCAGGCCAATAAACAGCATGAAATCTTAAAATATCTTTTCCTACTAAATGAATACTTGCTGGCCAGTGATGCATATTCTTTTCATCATTTCCATATCCTAAAGCAGTAATATAATTCATTAAAGCATCTAACCATACATACATTACATGTTTTGGTTCATTTAACTCAGGAGGTAGTTTAACACCCCAGTCAAATGATGTTCTTGAAATTGATAAATCTCTTAATCCACCTTTAACAAAATTAATAATTTCATTCTTTTTTGAACGTGGTAAAATACAATCTTCATTTTCTTCATACCATTTTAACAATCTGTCTTCATAATCAGATAATTTGAAAAAATAACTCTCTTCTTTTACTATAGTTGTTGGTTTTCCACAATCAGGACAAAATTCATCATCAATTAATTGTTTGTCTGTAAAAAATGTTTCACACGATACACAATAATAACCTTCATAATCACCCTTGTAAATATCACCTTTTTCATGCATGCTTAAAAAGGCTTTTTGTACACCAGCTTTATGATCAGCATCAGTAGTTCTTATGAATTTATCATAAGTAATGTCAAAACCATCCCATAAATTCTTAAATTTAGAAGAAACTTCAGTAGCATATTCCATAGGAGTTTTGCCTCTGGCTTCTGCACTGTGTGCTATTTTTTGCCCATGTTCATCCGTACCTGTTAAAAAAAATGTATTAGAACCAGTTAATCTTGAGTGTCGTGCTAACATATCAGCAATTATTGTTGTGTAAGCATGACCAATATGTGCCACATCGTTAACATAATAAATAGGGGTAGTTATATATACATTTTTACAATCGTTATTCATTTTTTACCTTTAAAATTCAAATCCGCCGCTTGAGCCTTTATTCATAGACTCATATACCGCTTTTACATATTTTCTTCGTATTTCACATTCGAAAAACTTATCACAAGGATGACAGGAGTTAAAACTTTTCTCATCTTGACATGCTTTAAGTTCTTTTATTTTTTCTGCAAGTTTTTCTTGCCAATCGTCTTTTTCTAGTGGATTATGCATGTTCTTTGTATACTTTAAGAACTCTGTTTATTTCATGATTAGATCCAAAAAAACAAGGAGAGGTATCATGAATATGAGTGGTTTTAACTTCTAACAATCTTTTAAAGCCATCACTTGCTTGGCCTCCTGCTTTTTCGTAAGTATATGCAAATGGAAATACTTCAAATAACTGTCTTAATTTACCTTTTGGTTTATCACTCGTACCTGGATAAGAAAACAAGCCTCCACCTTTTAATAAAATTTGGTGCAAGTCAGGAACCATTCCACCAGAATATCTAAGACGATAACCGTCATTAAAGATATCATCTATCATAGCTTTATGGTGTGGAGCCCAACAATTTTGAGTACTTCCAGGAGCATTTAAGTTTCCTTTTTCTTTTAAAACAATATTTTGAATAAACTCAAATTTGCCTTTTAATAAACGGTATAGTTTAACATCATCTTGTGCAACTACCATTTCAACACGGGGTCCAAATACTACATATACAGAAGCTACAATATTGTTTCCAGTAAAATCATTTTCATATATTCCAAAAATAGATCCAACCGATAAATTTACATCAACCAAAGAAGAACCATCCAAAGGATCATAAGCAATCAAATACTTACCGTCTTTATTAAGTTCTACGATTTCTTCTTGCTCTTCTGAAACAATAGCCTTAATCGAAGGTACTTTTGCAAATAGTTTTTCCAAAATAACATCACATGCGATATCAAGTTTTAATTGAGTATCTCCTGTTGCATTTTGATTTTCACTTTTTGCTGTGTCTCCAGCTTCAATTAATTCTTTAATTTCAATAGCACTTTGTTTTATTGCATTTAATATATCATTCATTTTTTTACTCTTTTTGCATTTATATTTATCCAGTCAATAATTTGTTCTGGGTTATTTAAGTCAAGACTGTCCAAGTGTAAAGGTAGGTCTTTGTCTTTAATTGTATCATCATGAGCAATAGCTTTAGAAAACTCAAAATATTTTTCATCAAGTTTATTTCTAAAGATTGCAATACGTGGTAAGTCTAAAGTCTTTAAACCTTCAACCAATAAATAATCAAAGTTTCCAAACATTTCACAAATTTCATCTATACTAGAAGTGTTTTTCTTAAAAACAGTTGTTCTATTAGGAGATACAACAGCAACATTTGCTCCTGTTTGTGAAAATTTATCTGAATCTTTGCCTCTATAGTCAAAGGTAGCCTTATCTTTTGGATCATGTTTTATAATACAGACTTTGAACTCTCTGTCTTGTAAAATATTAGATATCTTAACAATAAGGCTGGTTTTACCACTATTTGAAGGGCCAGTAAAAGCCACAAGGAGTTTATTTTCTGTATTAATCATAGGCGATTTTATCAAAATTAATGTTAATATCAAATAAAAATAAGCAGATATTTTGTTATAGTTCTTTTAGTAAAATGAATAAAGCAAAGTTCAATCTTTATAAAGTACATTTACTGTAAACTGCGAAACTTTAAATATAAAAATCAAATTATCATGGACACTATATGAAAAAAATATTTTTGCCTATTTTCTTAATATTTGTATTAAATTCCTGTACTTCTTACAGAGCATTAAAACATTTTAATAAAGACATTTCATACACACAAGCTGTTTTATACAGTAAAAAAGCAGATATTGTGTACAAAGATGTAGTTAAAACAATATTTTATGCCACATTTATGAATAAGGTTCATGAAAAATACGATGACAAGTATTATAACTTTGTAATAGGCATCTACTCAGAAGAAGAAACACTAAGCGATTATGCTTTAAGTTTAAACAATATTTCTTATGAAAAAATAAAAGATATAGATCAAGATTCAGAAATATACAAAAGTATATCTTTAAAAAATGCTTGGGCAAAATATTATTATGTTTCTTTCAAAAAAGACAAAGATATCACTTCGATTTTAGTAGAACTAAGAGATTCTAATTACAAGAAAGCTTCGATTTCATTTCGTAATTGATTTTCTTGCATCTTTAGAAACGTTTCTTAACATTGAAGACACAGTGATTCTTTTTTTATCTTTACTTGCATATACAATGTAATTACTTAACACTTTTTTTGCATATTCTCTTGTTTCTAAATAGGGCACTTTTTCCATGCTTAAATAAGGCTCATATTGGCCGTTCTTTACAAACAAACCTTTTCTAAACATAGATCTGGTAAATCCGCCTCCACCATTATATGCATAAGCAATTAACAAAGGGTTTTTAAATACCCTTTCCAGATAATTCAGATGTTTATGTGCATAAGTAATCGATTTTTTTGCATTAAACATAGTAAATATATCATATTCTTCTTTTTTTTGTTTAGCAAGTGCTTTTGATAAAAAAGGCATTATTTGCATTACTCCCATTGCATAAGCTGTTGAAATTGAAGAAGGGATAAACCTGCTTTCTTGTCTGGCAATTGCATTAATTAAATTTTGTCTTTTTAAGGGAAAATCTTTAATAATATTTTTATAGGGATTAATAAAATAGCTCTTTTTATAATTTTCATATCTGTTTTTTACATAAGTATAATGAGCCAAGTGTTTAGAAGATGAAAAGGTTTTTTGATATTTTAAAAGTTTTGTTTTATTCATCTTTTTTGTATCTCTTAATACTTTTATCCACGCAAATTGATCTTCTTCATCAAAAGAAGACGCTGAAGTATTCAGTGTTTTTAAAGAATAAACAACATTTTTTATTTTCTCTTTATAATAATCATGGGCAAAAAGTGTATAAAGATTTATCTTGCGTATTTTTAGTAATTCTTTAATATATTCTCTATCATTACTTGCCATATACTTCCAAAATAAGATTTTGCTTAGTTTTGAAGAAGACTTCGTTTTTTTAGCAGCCAAATTTAAAAAAACCATTGCTTTTTTTCTTTTATTAAAAGACAGTGCATTCATTGCTAGAAAAAAATTATCAGCAGAAGAAAGTTTAGAGCTTTTTATGTTTAAGAGCGATTTTTGGGCTTTATTCATTAAATTATTAGTAACAATCAATTTAAGAAAACGAGAAAACCCTTTTTGATATTTAATTTCATCAATAAAATGTTTTGAATAGGCTAAATTTAGTTTATTAATTCTAAAAGAAGAAGAAACCTTTAAAAAAAGCCATACAAAATCTTTTGCTTTTAAGCTTGAAGAAATTTTTTTGAAATTTTTATTATTTAAAAGTGCAATTCTTCTAGAATATTCAGGATATTGTTTTTTTGTTTTAAAAATGACTGTTTTTAACTCTTCAAAGCTTAATCTTGATGCTTTGTTAAAACTGAGTGCTTCTTTTATACAAAAAGGCGAACTTTTCACTAAAGTACTTGATGATTTTTTTAAACAAAGGATTTTTTTATTTACTTTATCATTGTTTTTGTGAGAAGAATAAGCAAAAAGGATTTTTTTATTTTTTACATGCACCAAGTTGAAAGCTTCTTTTGCATGTTTTGAAGAAATATTATTTTGTTTTAAATATTGCCAAATATAAAAATCTCTGGCATAGGTTTTTGGCTTGTTTTTAAGCCATCCTAAGTCAATATCTTTTGAATACAAAGTAAGATTCAAAAAAATAAAAACAAAAAATAGCTTAAAAAACATTTTTACATTCCTATAAAAATTCGAGAAAGAAAGGTTTCAAGAAAAATCAATATAAAAATAACAATTATAGGTGCTAAATCCATACCTCCAAAAACAGTAGGAACAAACCTTCTTATAAATGCATAAGCAGGCTCTGTAAGTCTACTTAACATTTGAACTATTGGATTATAAGGATCAGGTTTAACCCAAGACAATAAAGACGAGATAATAATTATCCACTTATAAAGTGTAATTATTCCAATAATAACGATAAAAGTTGATTGTAGTAAAGCATCTATCATTTTACAATTTCTCCTAAATAATTTTTAATTAATGGGTATATTTTTGACATTTCTGGCCCTTTTTGTTCTCCTGTAAGAAGAAACATTAAAGGAGTACTTAGTGTTTTTTCACTTAAAGATGTTTTATCCATAATATATTCTATAAAATCACAGTAGTTATCAAAATAGGGCGCTTTAATTAAACATTTTTTCAATACTTTAATTTCTTCTTCATACTCTTTGCAGGTGCTTTTAAGTGAAAAAATACTGTTTAACTTATTTTTTATTTCTTTTACAGTACTTGTTTCTTCTAGGTAAACTTTTGCAAGTTTACCAATGTTCTCATCTGCAAAACCTAATATTTTAGACAATCTTAGATTATCTAAATTTTTTAAGTGTGCTTTGTTAATAAAACGTAATTTATTTATATCAAATACTGCAATATTTTTTGATATCTTTGCAATATCAAACCACAAAATAGCTTCTTCTAGTGAAAAAATTTCTTTTGGTGTCTCACAAGAAAGAAGTACTAAATAATTTGCAATTGCAGAAGGTAAAAATCCTTCTGCTATCAAAGATTTAATGAAAAATTCACTGTCACTGTTAGAAATTTTTTCTTTAGTACTTTCATTCATAATAGCAGGCAAATGTACATAAACAATTTTTTTTTCATAGGCTAAAGCATGTCTGATACTAATTTGATTAACCGTTTCTAAAAGATGATTGTCTTCTCTTATAACAGTAGAAATATCATACAACATATCATCAACAGCACAGGCATAAGTAGCTGTAGCAGTTTTATCATGCTTTAAAATAATAGTTGAGTCAATATCACAAGCTTTGTAATTAAAATTTCCTTTTATTTCATCTTTAAATGAAATATCATTTGAAGAAGCTTTAATTCGCACTGTAAAAGCAGCATTGCAGTTAAAAACTGTTTCTTCTGATAATGTAGCACAAAAACCATCATAAAGATAAGGTTTTGATGCAACTTGTGCTTCATCTTTTAGTTCTTGCAATTTATTATCTGAACAGAAACAAGAAAAAGCTTCTTTTTTAGTTAATAACTGCATAGCCATACGTTGATGATATTTTAGATTCTCACTTTGGTAAACTATTTGTGAGTATTCAATAGAGAAAAGGCTTAATAATTCAAGAAGTTCTTTGTCTTTACCTTCAATATTGTTTTCTTTATTTGTATCATCTATTCTAATTAATAAATCTTCTTTTTTTTGCTTTGCAACAATATAGTTGAATATAGCTGTTCTTAAATTTCCTATATTCATATCACCTGTTGGACTAGCGGCAAATCTTAACAATACAATCCTTTATTTTTTACTTTTAAAATAATATCTAAATACAACTAAAATATTAATAGTATTTATATCTTATTAGGCAAGAGAAAAAACAAAACCTTTAAGAGTTTTGTTTTTCTTTTTGAGTCACAATAGAGAAAAAAAGTTTTTTGATCTCTTTATGTTTTTTAATATAAGTATTTAAGTTATCTAAACTTAAATTTTCGATTAGTTCAAGTTCTTTTTTTGAATAATCTTGATCTAAACCCTTGTAATACAAATGAAAAGAACGAGAAAGTCTTTGAGAAAGTGTTTCAACTCTTAAAGGTTCACTTCCACTTAAAAAGTTTTTAGCAGCTTCTAACTCTTCTTTTGTAACACCATTTTGTACAAATTCATCTATAATCGAAACAACTAAGTTTTTTGCTTCTTTTGCATTGTTTGTTTTTGTTTGTAGGTATCCCGAAAAATATGAATGGGACTGATTGATTGCGATATGTCCATATGCACTGTATGCAAGACCTCTTTTTACTCTTATTTCTTCCATAAGTCTGGATCCAAAACCAGAACCTCCTAAGATAAAAGAAGCTACTTTTGCCATATAATTGTTTTCATCATCAAACTTTGCATTATAAGCAGAACCAAAATAAATATAGGCTTGTTTTGTTTCTTTATACAGTGTTTGTTTCTTGACTTTTGAAACAACTTCAATATGTTTTAGTTTGTCATTTGTTTTTTTACTTAATTCTTTTAAAATAGATATCATATCTTTTTTTATTTTTTCCAATGGAATATCTCCACCAACAACAATAATTAAGTTTTCTAGCGAAAAAGCATCTTTAATAAACTTTTTAACATCTTCTATTTTAATAGACTTAATACTTTCACTTGTACCTGCACTTGGACTTTCTAATACGGTGTTTTTAAACATTAGTTTATTTAGTTCAACACTTGCTGTGTAATCAAAATCATTTTCTTTTGATTTTAAAGATCCTATTTGTAAAGTTTTTACTTTATTTAAAACTTTATCTGAATAATTTGGGTCTTTGAGTAAAGCACTTAAATAATTAAGTGCTTCTTTATATTCAGACTTTAAAGATCCAAGTTCAATCACAAGTGTCTCAAAACCAGGACTTATGTGTAAAGAAATAGCTTTATTTTCTAAATCTTCAAAAAATTTAACGCTTCCTTTACTTTTTGTACCTTCATTTAGTATCTTTGAAGAAATACTAGCAAGGCCAGGAATAGTATTTTTAATTGCACCTGAGTTTTTAAAAACCAATTGTAAGTTAAACGTAGGTAAAACATCTTTTTCATAAATAATAGGTATTTGTATATTTTTGTATTCTATATGTTCAATAGTTGAACTCATTAATATTCCTTTGATAAATAAACACGCAAACAGATATTTCTTCATTTTTTAATAAAATCGCTCTAGTGTTTGGTATGCGGTATTTCTTTTTGCAGGTTTTTCACCTATATCATTGATTAACTCAATCATATCCTCTTGATTCATACAATTACTAGCACCTGCTGCTGCAACTACATTTTCTTCCATCATAGTGCTACCTAAATCATTTGCTCCAAATTTAAGTGCCATTTGTCCAATATAGGAACCTTGTGTAACCCAAGAGCTTTGCAAATTATCAAAATTATCCAAATAAAGTCGTGCCACTGCTAATAATCTTAAATATCTGTTAGAACTTTGAGGTTTAATATCTGGTAATTCTTCTGCTAATTTTGTATTTTGATTTTGATACGACCACATAATAAAGGCTCTAAATCCACCTGTTTCATCTTGAAGTTCTCTTAACATTTCCCAATGTTCAATAATTTCTTCATCGGTTTCAACCGTACCATACATCATAGTAGCTGTTGTTTTCATACCAATAGAGTGAGCCAATCTATGTACCTCAATCCATTTTTTTGAATCCATTTTCTTAGGTGCTATTATATCTCTTACTCTATCACTTAATATCTCAGCCCCAGCTCCTGGAATTGAGCTTAAACCTTTTTTTTGTAAACGTTTTAAAACCTCTAAAATAGTGATTTTTGAAACTTTTGCAATATAAACGATTTCTATAGCCGAAAAAGAGTGCAGCGTAATTTGAGGAAATTTTGTGTGTATATGAGAAACAAGCTCTTCATAATACTCAATTTTTAACTTAGGATGAACTCCACCTTGCATTAAAATTTGAGTACCTCCTATTTCTAAAAGTTCTTCAATTTTTTCATCAATTTGCGAAAATGTTAAAACATAAGAATCTTCATCTTTACCATGTCTGTAAAAAGCACAAAACTTACAATCAACCCAACATACATTGGTATAGTTGATATTTCTATCAACTACAAATGTAGTTACTCCCAAAGGATGTTTTTCTAATTTTTTAGCACTTGCCATTTCACCTAATTCTAGAAGAGGTGCATCCTGTATTAGAGCCAATGCTTGCGTATTTGTCAATCTTTTTTTTATATTAATACTCATTTTAAGCCTTAAAAATTTGTTCCCAATGAAAATTCAAAGCTTGATGTATTATCACCCGCTTCTGCATCTATTGCTTTTGAAAAAATAAACTGTAAAGGACCAACCGGTGAAATCCACTCAACTAGGGCACCCGTACCTGAACGTTTAATTTCAGAGAAACTGTCTTTTCCTATCATACCATAGTCGTAAAATACTCCCCATCTCATTTTAGCACTTTTGATTAAAGGAAAACTAAGTTCAAAAGCATTAGTGAATGTTTTTTTATAAGGATCATCGCTAGCACTGTCTTCAGGACCAAAAGCATAAGATTCATAACCTCTTAATGAAGTAGGCCCTCCAAGATAAAAAGATTGTCCTTCTGTAACAAATCCTTTATCAAACAGTACACCTACTTTACTTTTGTATCTAAAAATAGCATCATAATCAATGATATCATTAAAGCCATAAAAATATTTTAAATAAGTAACTGCTTTGTGAAACTTAGCATCTCCGCCAATTCCAGCTACTTCATATGAAGCACCTGCTTTATAACCTTCTCTTGGAACATAATAATCATCTGTATTATCAAAAGACACATAAGGAGTAAAAGAAGAGATATTATAATCTTGATTATTTTTTTTATCAGCTTCTGTACCTGTATAAGCTGTTTTATAATCATATTTTTCATATACCATTTCAAATTTGTATTTTACACCTGCGTACATATGTCTAAAAAAACTTTTCCCAAAACCTAAAGAAATACCTCTTGTTTCTGTATCTAAATCATAATCAGTGTAGTCATATTCTCTTTCTTTATTATAAACTCTAACCTCACCATTGTATTTACTGTCATTTATTGAAGGGTTTTTTAAAGAAACGGCATAGTTATTTTTCTTTTTAGATAAATCTACGGAAAATCCTAAACTAAGTCCTGAACCAAAAATATTTTTATCTGAGATAGAAGCATTGATTAATACTCCATCATAAGAACCATATCCTCCACCTAAGGTTAAACTTCCAGTAGATGCTTCTTGTACTTCAACCAGTAGATTCATTTTAGTATCAGAAATTCTTTGTTCTTTTATTTCTACATTTTCAAAAAAAGAAGAACGCCCTAATTTATTCTTAGAATCTTTTAAATCAGTTAAATTATAAAGATCTCCAGGAGCTAAATAAACATTTCTTCTTACAACTCGATCAAGTGTTCTTGTATTCCCTGAAATAATTACATCATTGATATAAACTTTTTCTCCCGGAATAACATTAAAAACAATGCTAACATTTTTATTTTCACTGTCTTTATTTAAATCATACTTAACTTGTGTAAAAGCATAACCTAAATTTGCAATCTTCGTTTTAATAGCTTCTACATCTTTTCTTAATTTATTAATATCAAAAATATCATCTTTTTCTAATTTTAATACTTCGTATAATTCTTCTACTTTTATTATTGAAGAATCAACATAAATTTTTATCTCATTTGTTGTATATTGAATACCTTCACTTATATTAAAATCCAGTTGTGCTGCATTTGAAGCAAAATCAATAGTCATAAAAGGATCTTTTACTTTAGCATCCAAAAAACCATGTTGATAGTATAAATCATTGATTCTTCTGCTTTCATATGACATTTGATCCAGTTTTAATTCCCCTGAGTTTTGACCAAACCACCAAGACATAAATTCTTCTTCTTTATTGGCAGTAACGTCATCAAAATCATCTTGTTCTAAATACTCAGCCCCAATATAAGAAGCTTTTTTTATAAGTATTTCGTCCCCTTTATTAACATTAAAAGTTAATGCCAAAGAGTCTTCATTTAAAACTTCTTTATCTATTTCTACAACAGAGTTAATATAGCCCTCTTTTTCCAGTTCATTAAGTAAAGATTCTTTTGCTTTTTGAACTCTTTCTTTTGTATACATAGAACCTTTTCTTATACCCATATTTGCGTATAATAATTCCAGTTCACCTTCTGCTGTTTTATATCCCTTAATAACAATATTTGCAATGGAAGGTTTTTCAGTAAAAATAAATTCAATTTGTCCATTGTTGTTAAATACTTGTATATCGTCAAAATAATTAAATGCATAAAACTTTTTTAAAGAATCATTAATATCTTTATCACTAAAGTCCTTACCAGGCTTTAAAAGAATGGTTTCATTAGCGATTTTTGGAGATATTCTTGATAAATTTTTATATGAAATTGACTTAACTGTTTGTGCACTTAAAAGTGTTGCTGTAGCTATTGATAATAATAGAAAACTTTTTTTCACTTTAATCCTTAATTTTGTTATAAAATAAAGCAATTAATATAGCAAAATAAAGTTTATAGATAGATTGAATAAGATATAATAACTCTCATTTTCATAAATAAATAATTGATAAAGAAAAGGATTTACGTGAATATTGGAATAATTGGCTTAGGTTTAATGGGAGGATCCATTGCAAAAGCACTAAAAAAATATAATATTGCTAAGAAAGTCTATGGTTATGCTCACAATGAAAAAACCAAAAAAGAAATAACAGAACTCGCATTGGTTGATGATTTATTAAATATAGAAGAATTAAAAGAAAAATCTGATGTTATTATTTTGGCAATTCCTGTTGATTCAATCATAAAAATGATGCCTTTATTAGAAGGGATCTCAAAAAATACAACGATTATAGACATGGGCTCAACAAAAGAAATTATTACAAAAAATATTCCTGCATCAATAAGAGAAAATTTTGTAGCAGCTCATCCGATGACAGGAAATGAGAAAAATGGTCCAAGTGCTGCTATGCATGAATTATATGAAGGAAAAACAATTGTTTTTTGTGATTTAGAAAAAAATACCAATATTCATGTAAATAAAGCCTTTAAAATTTTCCAAGCCATTGGTATGAGAATTATTGTTATGGATGCTAAAGAACATGATGTCCATGCTTGTTTTATGTCGCATTTACCCCATCTTATTTCTTTTTCACTAGCAAATACTGTTATGTCAAAAGAAGACCCAAAATCAATTATAGCCCTTGCTGCTGGTGGATTTAAAGATATGAGTCGTATTGCCAAATCGTCTCCTGATATGTGGACGGATATTTTTAGACAAAATAAAGAGAATTTATTAGAATCCATTGATATGTTTGAACTTCATATGAAAAAAGTAAAAAGAATGCTTGAAAGTGATGATTATGAGGATTTAAAAGATTGGATGAAAAAAGCCAATACTTTACATGAAATACTTTAATTAATTTAAAGAAGCACTTTTTAGTGCTTCGTACACTCTGATTGCTTGAAAATGCTCTTTAACGTCATGAGTACGTACAATACTTGCACCATTACGTATGGCTTCTAAATGAATAGTTAAGGTCCCAGGGAGCCTATCTTTAACTTCTGTGGGCACAATATCATTGATCATTGATTTTCTACTTGCTGCAATTAATATTTCATAAGGAAAAATTGAAAATTGTTTTAAGTTATTAATTAAAGTAATATTATGCTCCAACGTTTTTCCAAAACCAATACCTACATCTAATATTAAATTTTTAATCCCAAAAGATTTTGCTTTCTTTATTCTTTCTTTAAAAAAAAGCTCAATATCATTTGTAACATTTTTATATTCTGGTTTAATTTGCATGGTTAAAGGAGAGTTTTGCATATGCATTAATACAACTGTTGCGTTGTAAGAAGCTGCCAAGGTACAAACTTCATCATTTGATAAGGCTGTTATATCATTAATAATAGTAAAACCAGCATCTAGGGCATGTTTTAATACCAAAGGCGTATAAGAATCAAGTGAAAATTCAATTAAGTCATACAATTTATGCGTTTTTATCAAAGAAATAAGTTCTTTTAATCTAAGAAATTCTTCTTCTTTTGAAACCAATTTTGAACCAGGCCTAGAAGAAACAGCCCCAATGTCAATAATATCAGCACCATCATCAATCATATTGTATATTTTCTCTACTGCTTTTAGTCCATTAAATCTGGAACCTGTAAAAAAAGAGTCTTCATTTGCATTAATAACTCCCATAATTTTTGTTTTTTTAAACATTAGGTAATTTTTCTTTGAACGAGGGTTAATAATAAGGCAGTAATTATGGAAATAGGGCGAGAATTTAGCTCGAGTAATTTGAGTGCTTTCGAAAATACTTCCAATTCTTTTGAAGAAAGAAGTATTTTCTCTTTTTGCAATTGAAATAAAACATCTTCAACAAGAATCTTTGCATCATTTTTTGTTATTTTTTGCTCTTTTTTTAAAAAAGAATAAAGCGTTTTTAAATCTAAGTTCAAAACATCTAAATCACATTTTTGTCTTTTTATACTTTTTTTAAGAAATTTATGCGGCATTCTTGAAAGAATGGTTGGTAATAAAGAAGACTTTGACGTGGTAATTATTATGAATACAATATTTCGTGGAGGTTCTTCTAAAATCTTGAGCAAAGCATTTTGCGCTTCTTTTCTAAAAGTATTTCCACATAAAATAATTGTTTTTCTTTCATTACTTGCAATATAAGCTTCTTTAATTACTAAATTGGCTTGCTGCAATAAAAAATCATCTTTTTCTATATTTCTAATAATACGAGTATTGTGTTTAGATAAAGAAGATGAAACTATTTCCAGCATTTCATCTATGTCATTAACAATATATATATAAGAAGAATCAATAATCATTTTTGTCCTTAATTCTCTACATTCACTTGCGCAAATAAAGTAGCAGAAATAGTTTTATTATACAAACGAAACATTTGTAAGAGTTTCATATCCAATGCTTCGTCTGAAGATCTTAAATTAAAAGCATCTTGTTGTTCATCATCAAATAACCACAAAAAAGAGTTTTTTGAAATTTTAGGAATTATTGCTCTTGAATCTTGTCCACGTCCTATATACCAGAAACAATAGCCATTAGGGAAAGAGATATTTAACATATCTTTAATATAAGAAATATCATCTTCATTTTTCACTTGCTCTAATTTTGAATAAAAGGACTTAAAATCATAAAAAGGCAAATAAGGTCTGTGCAGTGTTTTATGATTTATATTGCTTAAACAATAGTTTAAAAACCATTCTCTATCACTGTCAGTAATAACAATAACAGAGCACCCTTTATCTAAGATATTTACAATTGATTTAGATACTAAAGGAGTCCAATCAAATTTTCGCTCCTCTAACCATGGTGCTAAAAGTTTGTCTTCTCTTATTGTATCAACGGTCCAATTAATAAATTCTTGCACTATTATTTATCCAAGTTGTAAGCATCATGCAAAGCGCGAACTGCTAGTTCTGCATATTTTTGGCTAATAATCATTGATATTTTAATTTCAGACGTAGAAATAATTCTGATATTAATATTTTCTTTTGCCATAGCAGAAAAAGCTTTAGCAGCAACACCTGTATGAGACTTCATTCCAACACCAACAACAGATACTTTACACACATCTTCATTGTAATCAATATTTTCAACATCTTCTTCAAATATTTTCATTACGCTTTCACATGTTTCTAAATCGTCTGTAGGAATAGTAAAATCAAGGTCTGTTCTTCCATCAACTGCTACTGTTTGCACAATCATATCAACATTGATATCAGCACTTGCAAGAGCTGTAAAAATAGTAGCAGCAATTCCAGGAATATCTCTAACCTTATACATTCCTACTCTGATTTGATTTCTATCTAATGCGATTCCACTGACTAAGGGTTTTTCCATAATATTTTCTTCCTTTGTAATTAAGGTTCCTTCAACTTCAGGAGTAAAAGAACTTCTTGATACTAAATTTACATTTAATTTTTTTGCCATTTCTACGGATCTGTTTTGTAAAACTTTTGCACCCAAAGATGCTAATTCCAACATCTCATCGTAAGAAATCATATCCAATTTTTTTGCTTTTGGTTCAATTCTAGGGTCTGTAGTATAAATACCATCTACATCAGTATATATTTCACAAACATCCGCTTTAATAGCACCTGCAATTGCAACTGCTGTTAAATCACTCCCACCTCTCCCCAATGTTGAGATACGTCCATCTTTAGTTACACCTTGAAAACCTGCAACGATTACTACTTTACCTTCTTTAATCGCATGAGCCATATTTTTTGTATCAATATGTTCTATTCTTGCTTTTGTATGTGAATTATCAGTAACAATTCCTGCTTCTCTTCCACTCATTGATGTAGCTACATATCCTTGTTCATTTAAAGCAATAGATAATAATGCTGACGTCACTCGTTCACCTGAACTTAAAAGCATGTCCAGCTCGTGAGATGTAGGTTTTTTAGCAAATGTATTTGCGTATTCAATTAATTTATTGGTTTCACCACTCATTGCTGAAACTACTGCAATTACATCGTGACCTTCGTTTTTTATTTTTTTAATAATTTCTGCGACATTTTGTATTCGGTCCAGTGTTCCAACACTAGTACCACCAAATTTTAGTACTTTTAACATAAACTCTTCCCTTTTTTAAATATAACCTTCTTTTTTAAAGTATTTTAAAACTTCTGTATACACAGTACGTTTAAAAACACTTATATGCTCATAAATATCTGAGCTTTTTACAAATTTAAATTCATTAAATTCTGGTATTTCGGTATTAATATTGATTTTAGCATTCTTATTTAATTTAACCAAATAATATTTTTGTATTTGTCCATCATACGGTTTCATTTTTAACGCAAGCTCACTTGGAAAATCATAACTTATCCAAGAAGGATATTCTGCAATTATTTTTATATCAGAAGTGCCAATTTCTTCTTCAAGCTCTCTGTACAAAGCTTCTTCAGGTGTTTCACCTTCGTTGATTCCACCTTGTGGAAATTGCCAAGCATCTTTGATATCACATCTTGATGCAATAAAGATTTCAAATTTATTAGGATAATTTTCACTTAAAATTACAGCGGCTACATTTTTTCTATAGTTTTTTGTTTTATTTAATTGTTTCGTTTTATCTATCATAAATCTAGTTTTCCTTATAATTAGCGCGAAATTATATTAAAATTAGGATTAAGAATTGCTTTTATACATACATATACCCTTTTGTGACAGTAAATGTTACTACTGTGCATTTAACTCTTATGTCGATAAATTTAAGCTAAAAGTAGCTTATATGAAGGCTTTAGAAGAACAATTAGAACATGACATAGATTTGTACTTAAAAAATACTGATAAAAAAATAGAAACGGTTTTCATAGGAGGAGGAACGCCTTCTTGCGTTGAAGCATCTTTGTATGAAAAAGTCTTTAAAATCATTAAACCTTATTTAATAAAGGACATAGAAATAACCACTGAAGCCAATCCCAATTCTGCAACAAAAGAATGGCAAGAAGCTATGAAAGCACATGGGGTAAATAGAATCTCTTTTGGGGTTCAAAGTTTCAAAGATCACAAGTTAAAAGCTTTGGGTCGTGCGCATAAGTCTATATCTGCTATAAGTGCTATACAAAATGCAGCTTGTATAGGTTTTAAAGGTATTAACTGCGATATAATATATGGTGTCAAAGGAGACACTTTTGAGTCAATTAAAGAAGATTTAGACATAATAAGAACACTTCCAATTACTCACTTAAGTGCCTACAGTTTAATCATAGAAGAGGGTACAAAGTTTTTTAATAAGTCCTATATGAAAATAGATGATGAAGAGCTTTCTTATCAAATATTTGATGAAATAAAAAGTATGGGTTTAGAACAATATGAAATATCAAATTTTGCAATTAATGAAGAAAGTAAATCATCTCATAATTTTGGATACTGGCAACATAAAGAATATTTAGGAATAGGAACAGGTGCTGTTGGATATATTAATAAACAAAGACTTTACCCTCTTAAAGATATTGAAAAATATATAGAAACACCTTTGTTTAAAGATATAGAGATTTTGAGTGATGATGATATAAAAACAGAGAAAATTCTTTTAGGTTTAAGGTCACAAGTGGGTGTAAATAAATCTTTATTAAATAAAGAAGAATTAAAACGAGCAGAATTTTTAATAAGTGAAAATAAGTTGAGTGAAAAAAATGGCACAATATACAATAAGAACTATTTATTAAGTGATGAAGTAGTTTTGTATATCTTAGATTAAAAAGCATGGATTTAATAAACTCAAAATAAAAAAAGATATAATATATTTTCAAAAGAAGATCTTTTGAATAAAGGCAAGAAGCAATGACGATAAAGAATACGGTAAAAGAATATGCAAAACATTTAGTAAATATCACCCATATACCAGCAAAAGAAGTTGAAATATTAATACTGCATCTTCTTTCTAAAAATATTATTTGGTTGCATTTAAATTATAATGAAGAATTTTCAAAAGAAAAAGAGTTAAAAGAATTGGTAGAAAAAAGAAAAAAGAATTTTCCACTTGAATACCTTACGAACAAGGCTTCTTTTTATGGAGAACAATTTCATGTGCAAGAGGGTGTTTTAATACCCAGACCAGAAACAGAACTATTAATTGAGAAAGTACTTCCTATTTTAGAAAAAATAGCCAATCCCAAAATAATTGAGATAGGTGTTGGTTCTGGAATAATTTCAGTGATGTTAGCACGTTTAATTCCAAATATTTCTATTATTGCAGTAGATATTAATGATAAAGCATTGGAACTTGCAAAAAAGAATGCTAAGTATCATGAAGTTGAGCATAAAATTACATTTTTACACTCAAATCTATTTGAAAATATCAAAGAAGATACTTATGATATGGTGGTTTCAAATCCTCCTTATATCAAAAATAATTTTGATTTAGAAAAAAATGTAAGATATGAACCATCTAATGCACTATTTGGAGGAGAAGAGGGAGATGAACTTCTCAAGAAGATAATAATAGCAACCAAGAATAGAAATATACAATACCTAGCTTGCGAAATGGGTTATGATCAAGAAAAACCTTTAAGAAGCTTTATAAACAAGTTTGAATATAAAAAATTAGAATTTTACAAAGATTATGAAAACTTTGATCGAGGTTTTACTCTTTCATTCAAAAAATAAAAAAATAAGGATATACATGTTTAAAGAATTTAATTTAGATAATTTAGAAAACTCAAAAGATACATTAAAAATATATATAGAAGAATCAAAAAATAAAATTGAAGCACTTTTAGAAATACCAAATAAAGACTATAACAATTTTGTAAAACCATATCAAGAAGTAGGGGAGAACTTAAATGAATTTATTACACCCATTTTTCATATTGACTCTGTTAAAAATTCTGAATTAACACAAAAAGTTTATGAAGAATGTCTTCCACTTATATCTATTTATGAAACTGAGCTAAGTCAAAATGACAGTATTTATAGAGCTATAAAAGATATACAGGATAAGTATAAAACCTCTTTAAATGATATACAAAATAAAGTTCTTGAAAATGAAATAAAAGATTTTAAACTAAGTGGTTCTCATTTAAATCAAGAAAAGAAAGATATTTTAAAAGAATTAAATTTAAAACTTTCTACTCTCTCTCAAAAGTTTTCACAAAATTTATTGGATGCAACAAATGCTTATGAATTAATTATTGAAGAAGAAGATGCAGTAAAAGAAATTCCTAAATCAGATTTGGAATTGGCACGTTTTGAAGAAGAAGGAAAAACAAAATATAAATTCACTTTACAAATGCCTTCATATATTGCGTATATTACTTATGGTACATCTAGAGTTTACAGAGAAGAAATATACAAAGCGTATTGCACAAGAGCACCACAAAATGCAAAAATAATTGAAGAGATTTTGGCACTAAAAAATGAAAAAGTTACTATTCTTGGTTTTTCTTCTTATTCTGCCTATTCATTAATGAGCAAAATGGCCACAAGTGAAGAGGAAGTTATTTCATTTTTAGAGGAACTTGGTGAAAAAGCTATAGGTTCTGCCTCAAAAGAATTAGATGAAATAAGAGAACTTGCATTAAAAGATGGGCTTAAAGATATACAAACTTATGATCTTGCCTATTATTCAGAAATACTAAAAAAAGAAAAATATGATATTGATGAAGAATATTACAGACCCTATTTTGAACAAGACTCTGTTTTAAAAGGCTTTTTTAACTTTTTAAACAAAATTTTTGAAGTAGAGTTCAAAGAAGTCAAAGAAAAAGCTTGGGACGATAAAGTAAAAGTTTATGACTTATATGAAAACAATATTCTCTCTTCTCGTATATATATTGATTTAGAAGCTAGGAAGGACAAAAGAGGGGGTGCATGGATGAATAACTGGCATACTCATTATATTGATGCCAAGGGCAAAAAACACCTTCCTACGGCTTATATTGTTTGTAATTTTCCTACTTCTACTGAAACTACAAAATCTCTTTTAAGACACAGTGATGTTGTAACCTTATTTCATGAAATGGGACATGCTTTACATCACTTATTATCTCGTGTTGAAGAACCTTATGTATCAGGGATATCGGGGGTTACTTGGGATACAGTAGAATTCCCTTCTCAGTTTTTGGAGTATTTTTCTTACGATAAAGAAGTATTAAAACTTTTTGCTTTTCATCATGAAACAAAAGAAGTATTAAGCGATGAAGCCATTGATAAAATAATAAAAGCAAAAAACTTTCAAAGCTCACTTGCTACAATTAGGCAAGTAGAATTTGCATTATTTGATTTTAAGATGTATCAAAAAGCTGGTTTAAATGAGCAAGAAACGCAAGATTTACTTGATTCATTACGAAAAAAGTACTCCACTTTATTGCCACCTTCATATAATAAATTTCAAAATGGTTTTGCACATATCTTTGCAGGTGGTTATTCGGCTGGTTATTATTCCTATAAATGGGCAGAAGTTTTAAGTGCAGATGCTTTTTATATGTTTATAGATTCCAAAAAAATTCTTAATAAAGAATTGGCTTTAAAATACAAAGAAAATATTTTGCAAAAGGGTGGTTCAATTGATATGGACAAACTATTTTTTAATTTAACAAATAGGACTCCAAATGTTGATTCTCTTTTGAAAATTGATGGTATTATTAGTTAAATTTTGCAATAATACATCTTTATATATATAACAAGGATTTTTAATGAACAACTCAGAAACAATAGCAAAATTAAGCGATGCTTTAAATACACTAATAGGTGCCTATGAAGATTTACAAAATGAGAATAACTCACTTAAAAATACAATTGAAGAACTTGAAGATGCAAAAAATGAACTAGAAAGTAATATTAATAATCTAAAAGATGATAAAGTAAGTTTAGAAGATAATTTAGACAATATACAAGACAATAACCAAAAAGAGAATACCAATATTAATTCAATGCTTGGGAAAATACAAAACTTACTTGGAAATAAACAAGTAGGGGATGTTATAAAAAATGAAACCCCTTCTTTTGAAGAAGAAAAGAATGACTTTGCTTTAAATACAGAAAATATTTTTGATGCTGTTGAAAAAGAAGATGTAAACGAAGAAGAGAAAAACAAAGATATTATTGAAAATAAAGTAGAAAATATTGTTTTAAGTGTAAATAATAATACCCCTATAAACAACGAACAGAAAAAACAAGATGATGGTAAACTCGACCTTAATAGAATGGCATCTTTATTAAATGGATTTAAATAATTAATGTTAACCCAAATAAATAAGACACTTTTATTTACTACTTTTGGGGTTGAAGATTTTAATTCTTTGGAGAAAAGTGTTGATAATATGGCACCTTCTCTTGCTGAGTATTATTTAGCTGATTTATGCTCTTTTAATGAAAACAACTATTTAAATAAAAAAGACATAGAAAAGAGTTTTTCTTTTGGTGAGTATACTTTGTATTTGGATTACAATGAAGATATTTATCTTGAAACTGATTTAAGCCAAGAAGAGACAACAAGTCTTTGGTAGAATATTTTATTACTATTCGTTATAAAGTAATGAAAGCATTAAGACTGTGAAAATTTATGTTTTCATCAATTAGAATTTAATAATACGATTAGGTTAAACAATGAGATATGAAATAGATTTTTTGAACACTTTTGATAAAACCTTCCTTTTCTGGATACAAAACTTTATACGTTCTAAATTAACCACCTTATCAAACAGGCAAGTTAACGATAAAGATGTATTTCAAAAAATACTCAAAACCTTAAGTCAAGAACTAAATTCTATGGAAGAATTAAAAACACTTGCAAAACAAGCTAGAAGCATTGGACTAATTGGTATCAATACTTATATTAATCCTGTTGAGAAACTTTATTATGAATTTATTAAGTTAGGCTTTGCTTCTATGAAAGAAATTGATGAAGAATTTATTATTGATTTTTTAGCGGTTCATACGTCTTCTTTATCTGATGCCAGTAAAAAAAACTACCGTATGGCGATTATTGCATTGTTTAAATATATTGATAAACAAAACCAAGATCAGAATGAAAACTCTTATGTTTATAATATTGAGCTGAAGAATTGGGCAGGTTTAGGAGGTACACGAGGTTCAAAACTTCCTACGTTTATGCACGATGCAGAGATAAAACGCTTCTTGGAGGCTGTGGAGACAACACCTTTTAAGCCCTATTCTCTTGCAAAAAACAGGTTATTGATAAAAATCATTTTATACACAGGAATGAGAGTATCAGAAGCACTTGGAATCAAAAGAAAAGACATGTATTTAGAAAATCAATATTATGTTATAAAAATCTCTGGGAAAGGAAATAAACAAAGAATTGCAATGATTCATGAAAAATACATACAAAAAGATTTAAATGAATACCAAGAATATCAAGACGGTTCTGCTTTACTTTTTATTTCAAGAACAGGAAAAGCTTTAACACAACCTTATGTCTCGTATATAATGGATAAAATTCTTTTGCAAGCAGGAATTAGAAAAGACAAAAATGGCGCTCATATGTTAAGGCATACTTTTGCAACACGTTTATATAAAAAAAATAAAGATTTGATTTTAGTTCAAGAAGCATTGGGACATGCTGATTTAAATACTTCAAGAATTTATACGCATTTTGATCAAGACAGATTAAAAGCAGCAACATCTGTTATGGATGATTTATAAATTTATCTTCTTTTAGAAAAAGCCATAATACTTTTTGCAATATCGTCTAAATGAACAATATCTTTTACAGCCCCACTCGCAATCGCTTTTGCAGGCATTCCAAAAACAACACAAGATTCTTCATTTTGAGCGAGGGTATAAATACCATTATCATGCATTTCTTTCATAGCAATTGTACCATCATCTCCCATACCTGTCATCATTACAGCCATTGCACTTGAGCCAACAACATTATTAATTGAACGAAACATTACATTTACGCTTGGTTTATGAAAAGAAACCTTTTTGGTATCTAATAATTCAACAATATATTCTTTGTTTATTTTTTTAATTGTCATATGCATATTCCCAGGAGCTAAATAAGCATGGCCATTTTTAAGAACCATTCCATTTTTTGCTTCTCTTACATTAATTAAAGAATGGTCATTTAACCTGTGGGCAAATGAATTTGAAAAGCCATAGGGTATATGTTGTGTCATGACAATAGGGGGTAAATCCCCACTTAATTTAGAAAAAACTTGTAAAAGTGAGTCAACTCCACCAGTTGAACTTCCAATTGCAATAACTTTAGAACCTGGTAATAAAGCAGGTTTGCTCTTAATTACTTCATCCGGATGTACTTTGTAAGTTGGCTCAGCCGTTTTAACTATTCTAGTTCCTTTTGGTTTTTTCAAGGTATATCTTTTTAGTAAAAAAGTAAGATTTAAAAGTGTTTCTTTAATATTTTCTTGAAAAGTAGCTAAGGATTCCCCTGGACTTGGTTTAGGAATAAAGCCAACAGCTCCATCATCAAAAATATCATTGCCTCGTTCACTTTCACTTGAAATTACAACAGCAGGCATAGCATGTAAACGCATTAGATTACGCAAAAAAACGGCACCGTCCATTTTGGGCATATTAAGATCAATTGTAACCAAATCAGGTTCATATTCTTTAATCTTATCTCTTGCTTCAAAAGCATCATCAGCTGAAGCAACTACTTCAAATTCGTCAATTGAATTAATCATGTCTTCTAACATTATTCTCATTGACTTAGAATCGTCAACAACTAATACGGTATACATTTACACTCCTAAAATAATTCTATTTCCATTTCAGGCTCTGCAGTGTCATCTCCAAATAAATCAACACCTTTTGAATATTCTTTAATAACAGGCTCTTTGGTAATTTCTTTTTGAAGATTTCTTTCATCTTTTGCAATTTCTGCATCAGTAGCTGATTTGCTGGTTACTTTAATATAGGTACTAAACTCATTCGTTAATAAGATCAAACGACCGTGTTCGCCTCTTGTATGTTCAGATAAAAGTTTAAAACCTTCAGTTTTGCAAAAATCTTTTGCAAATTCAACATTTCTATGCCCTATTGACCCCATGCCACCACCAATATTTAATTGCATAATATCTGCGCCACCGCTTATTTTTGCATACATATTATTTTTAGAACATCCCATTTTATACATCTCATTTAACATGGCTTCAACAGAATACAAACCATATTTCATATCATTGTTTGAATTTTGAGTACTTGGAAGTAAAAAATGGTTCATTGCTCTTATCTTTTTAACTTTATCAAAAAACATAATAGCAACACAAGAACCAAGAAGCGTTTTAAAAGCAATATTATCAATATCTTGTGCCACAGCAAACTCTCCACCAATTACGGTGTGAGCATTGTAACCTTTTATTTTTTGAGTAAACCTAGTATTAGAAGCTTTTTCAATACTTCCGTCTTTATGTCCAATAACAACCACTAGATTTCCTTATTTTTTATAAAAATATTTTGGCCCACTCTATCCACATAAGAAATTAAATCTTGAGGATTCTCTGAGTGTCCTAAATATAATGTTCCCCCAATTTTGAGGTGTTTAAAAAGTTTTTTTAATATTTTATTTTGATCTTGAGTTGAAAAATATATTAAAACATTTCGACAAAATACAACATCAAACTGATTAGAAGAAAATGGATATACATTATCATTTAAATTCATTGCTTGGAAAGAAACCATTTTTTGTAATTCTGGTTTTGTTTTAATCAGTATTTCTTCACTTGCTAATGTTTTGTTTACTCTTTTTTTAAAATATTTAGAAGGTTTAATCCAAGAAGGAAATTCTTTAGAAGATTTCGAAAAACGATATACCCCATTGGCAGCATATTGTAGAACATTGGTATCAATATCTGTAGCAATTATTGAAGCAGAGTATCTACAGTTATGTTCTTCTTGCGCTTCAAGTACTGTCATCGCCATAGAATAGGGTTCTTCCCCAGTAGAAGATGCAGAACAATACATTTTAATATTATCACCTGCTTTAAAAGAAGGAAGAACCCTGTCTTTTAAATCTTCAAAATGAAAGTCTTCTCTAAAAAAGTGTGTTTTATTTGTAGTAAAAGAGTTAATAAACTCTGTAGTATTATGACCTTCTTTAATAGAATCCAATAACTCCTCTAAATCACCAGAAAAACTGGTATCACGTCTGAGTTTATGTAGTCTATTAGCAATCATAATGTCTTTATTCTCAGAGAGAGTAATTCCCGTCAAAGAATAAAGAAGTTTTTTTACTTTTTCATGTAAATGAAGGGTATTTTCTTCCATTATGAAGCTCTTTTAGAATCAGTTACACCCTTATCAACTTTTAATTGTGCATTAATAATTCCAAGAATATCAAGAATTAAACCAATACTTCCATCTCCTCTAACCGTTGCAGCACCAATACCTTCTACTGCTCTGAAGTTTTTATCTAATGGTTTTACAACAACTTGATGTTGATCTAAAAATTCATCAATTGAAATAGCAACTTTTGTAGTTCCTGATTTAACAACAATTAACATACCATCTTCTAAATTATCAAATGTTCTCTCAACTCCAAATAAATTATGTAGTCTAACTACTGGAATAAATTCTTCTCTTAACATCAATAAATCTTGACTTCCGTCACCAATTTTTTTAATCATTTCAGCTGTAGGCTGAAGAGATTCTACAATTGAACTTAATGGTAAAATATATTTTTGATTTCCAACAGCAATATCTAAACCATCTAAAATAGCTAAAGTAAGAGGTAACATAATTGTAATAGTAGTACCCTCACCTATTTCCGTATCAAGTTTAAGAGCACCACCAAGTTTATGAATATTGGTTTTAACAACATCCATTCCAACTCCACGACCAGAAATATCAGTTACTTGATCAGCAGTAGAAACACCTGCTCCAAAAACAAGCATGGCTTTTTCATTTTTTGTCATAGTATTAAATTCGTTTTCGTCAATTAATCCATTTTCCAGGGCTTTTGCAGCAACTTTTTCATAATCAATACCTTTACCATCATCTTCAATAGTAATAATCATTTGACCATTTGCTTGTTCAGCAGAAATAGTTATAATACCAACTTCATCTTTTCCAGCTTTAACTCTATCTTCTGGTATTTCTAAACCATGATCAAGAGAATTTCTAATAATATGCATCAATGGATCAGTTAAACCTTCAATCATTGCTTTATCAATTTCAACATTATCACCAAAATGTTTAAATTCTACTTTTTTAGAAAGTTTTTTAGAAATATCTCTTACAACTTTTGGAAATTTAGAGTAAATAGATTCCATTGGAACCATACGAATACTCATAATTGAATCTTGCATGTCTCTTATATGTCTCTCGAGTAACTCTAAACGCTCAAGAACTGAGTTTCTCGTTTTTGTATCATCAATGGTTGAAGTAAATTGAGTCAACATAGCATTTGTAATAACTAAATCTCCAACATTATTCATTAATAAATCAATTTTATCAAGATTTACTCTGATATTATTAGTAGATGATGCTTTTTTCATAGGTTTTTCTTTAGTATCATCAGCTTTTTTAACAGCAGCTACTGGGGCTTTTACTACTTCTGCACTTTTTTGCACAACTACTTCTTGAGAAGGACTTTGTGCTTGCATTTCTGAAGCAGGTGTCACAGCAGGAACATCATCAAAAAATCCAAAGTTGTCTTCTTCTTGATGTTCTTTTAATTTTTTTGTTTCAGTATTTTTAGAAATTTCTTCTAATTCATCATCAAAAAATCCAAAAGCATCATTACTAGTATCATTAGAAATATCATCATCAGCAAAAATACCGTAAGGTTTTTTATTTTGAGTGTTTTCTAAATCATCATCAAAGAAACCAAAGTTATCATTTTCTTCATGAACAGGTGCTTTTACAGAAGGTGTAGCAACAGGAGCGACAGGAGCTACTGCTTCTGTTTCTACTGTACCTTCAGAATATGCATTAATAACAACAAGTTGTGCAGCAGTTCTTTCTACAAAGATTTCTTCGCTTAACTCATTATCAACTTCTAATTCCAGCAATTCTTTCATTATGTCTATAGCATCAATCAATGCACCTGCCATTTCAGGCAAATATTCAATTTTATGATTTCTTAGTTTGTCCATTAAGTTTTCAACACTATGAGTAAACTTAGCAAAAAGTGTTAATTCAACAGAGGCACCACTACCTTTTAAGGTATGTACATCACGAAACAATTGTCCCATTTCTTCTTCAGTTAAAGAGCCATTAGCTTCTGCTGATAATAATACATTATCTGCTGATTCAAAAAGTTCTTCGGCTTCTTCTACGAACATTTCTCTATATTTTGAAATATCAAATGACATGATTTACCTTTCAGTTTTTATCTACTTAATACAATATTGACAGCTTTTAATAATTGATCTGGAACAAAAGGTTTAACAATCCAGCCTGTAGCTCCTGCTGCTTTCCCTTTTGCTTTCATTTCGTCACTTCTTTCTGTTGTTAAAACTAGAATTGGTTTTTTAATGTATGCAGGCACTTTTCTTAATTCTGTAATTAAAGTAAGGCCATCCATATTTGGCATATTAACATCGGTAATTATAAGGTCATAAGATGCAAGTTTTGCTTTTGCTAAGCCATCAACACCATCAACTGCTTCAGTTACATCAGTATACCCCCCTTCTGTTAATGCATAATTTAACATATCTCTTAGCATAGTAGAATCATCTACAATTAAAAGTTTTGCCATATAGTCTTCCTTCTTTAATTTAATAAAATGTTATTTTTTATATGATAGCCTAAGAAATATTAAACTAGAATAAATTTATAATGTTGATAGTGCGAGCTCTATTCGGTCTTTCTTCACTTTTAATACTTTAATTTCAAGTTCATCACCAACTTTATATAAGTCATTAATATTAGAAACTCTTTGTTTCGATATTTTTGAAATATGCAATAATCCTTCTCCACCTTGAGGAAGAACAATAAATGCTCCAAAATCCGCAATTCTTTCAATTTTTCCCATCATTACGTCATCAACTTTGTAAAGTTCTTCAAAATTAATGTATTTTTTTTCTTTTCTTGCAGGTGCGTTGTCAGATATTGTTTTAATATGTGCACAAGCATCTAAAATACTTTGCTGTGAATTTCCACTAACTTTTACATTTCCTGAATCTCTGTCAAGATCAATAGATACAGAGAATTTCTCAATTATTTCTTTAATTGTAGAACCTGCTTTTCCAATAACAACCATTATTTTAGAAGGATCAATTTTAAATTGTTCAATTAATGGTAAAGCAGAACTTGGAATAATTCCTTTTGCTGCTTCTTCCATAAGTTCAAGAATATGATCTTTACCTTCTTTTGCTTGATATAATGCTTCTTTTAAAACATCTAATTCAATACCACCTAATTTAATATCCATTTGTAAAGCCGTAATTCCTTTAGAAGAACCAGCAACTTTAAAATCCATATCTCCATCATGATCTTCTAGGCCCATAATATCAGTAAGAATTGAATATTTATCACCTTCAGTTACCATTCCCATTGCAACACCTGCAATTAAGGTAGAAACAGGAACACCTGCTGCTTTTAACGCTAAAGAACCTCCACAAACTGTAGCCATAGATGAACTACCATTGGATTCAAGTATTTCAGATACTAGTCTAACTGTTTCAGAATAATCTTTATCAATTGATGATTCCAGCGCTTTTTTACCTAAATTACCATGACCTAATTCTCTTCTGCTCACATTGAACATAGGTTTAGCTTCTCCTACTGAAAAACCAGGGAAGTTATAATGTAGTAAAAAATTGTCCATTGAAGTAGATTTCTCTGTAAGTTTTTCATACATTTGCCCTTCTTTATGACCTGCTAAAGTAGCTACTACTAAAGCTTGTGTTTCTCCTCTTGTAAATAAACAAGAAGCATGAGCAGAAGGTAAAATATTGGTTTCTATACTAATAGCTCTTACATCTTTAAGACCTCTACCATCAGCTCTAACTTTATCATTAACAATCATTGAACGAACCAGTTCTCTTTTTACTATGTTTACTGCTTCATAAATTGAAGCATATTCAAGTTCTTCTTTTTTGCAATATTCATTAGCACTTACTTCTTTAGATATTCGTTTAAGATCATTTGCTCTTTCACTTTTTGCAAGTTTTTTTATAGCCTCTTTAATATCAGAAGAAAAATTATCTCTAATGTATTCCAGAACTTCCTCTTTTAATGAAGAAGAAAGTAAATTTACAACTTCTTGTTCTTTACAAACAGACTCAAAACCACCTTCATAAGTAGTATTAATTTCATTTAATGCACTTTGTGCAAGAGCTATAGCTTCAATTAAATCATCTTCATTTATTTCATTGGTATTATGAACTTTTGTAAATGCTTCAATATCAACTTCAACCATATCTAAAGATGAAATAGCCTTCATTTCAATCATTAACAATTCATCTTTTGATCCTGCAACAAATAAATCTAATGTAGATTCATTAAGCAAAGACATTTCTGGATTAACAACAAGTTCATTATTAATTTTAGCAATTCTAACTGCTGCTACTGATTTTCTAATAGGTAAATTAGACGTATATAAAGCAGCACTTGCCGCATTTAAAGCAAGAGCTTGTAAATCAACTTCTTTATCAGCAGAAAATACAATAACAGTTATTGTAGTAGGATAAACATAACCTTTTGGAAATAAAGGGCGTAAACTTCTATCAATTACTCTTGATGTTAAGGTTTCAAACTCACTTGGTTTTGCCTCTCTTTTAATAAAACCACCGGGCAATTTAGCTGCTGCATATGTTTTTTCAATATACTGTACTGTTAAAGGCGTAAAATCTTCTGAAACAGGATTATCAAACTCACTTACAACAGTTGCTAATACAACTGCATTTCCTAAACTTAACATTACTGAACCATTTGCTTGTTTAGCAACTTTATTAAACTGAAACAGTTCTTCTTTATTATTTAATTCAAATTCACACACTGTTGACATATTTTTTCCTTAATTCTTTATATTTAAAATATCTATAAATTTAACTTCTTCTAATTCTTCATAATAATGTTTTATATTAATAAAATGTGCAATATTTTTTTTATAGTATAAATCATCTGCTATAGACTCAATCACCTGTATACTAGCACTTGGTATAATAGGAACAGCAACGGATACAGACTTAGCTTTTAAATTGATGGCTGTTTTAATACACGCCATCATTGTTAAACTCGTATTTAATCCTTCATCTACTAATAAAACATTTTTATTTTCTAAATTAACAAGTCTTTTATTATTCCTAAACTTATAAACCTTCTCATTAAGAAGATTTTCATGCATTATTTTGGATTTAGAATATACATAATCCAAAGAAATATCAAAAGACTTAGCCAACTCTTCGTGAATCACAACTTCTTGCGATTCACTAACAATTGCAATCTCACATTCATCATTATTTGGTGTATATATTTTAGCACAAAATAAATAATCTACTTTTGCATTTAAAGCTTTTGCAACTATTTTAGCAATACTGTATCCACTTGCAGAGGTAGAAAATACTATCCAATCTTCAAGTTTCATTTCTTCAATTGGCAAAATATCAATTAACTGCTTTGCCGCATCTTCTCTATTTTTAAAATAAACCTTATCTGTTTTCATTTCAACTCTTTATCATCAATATTATTCTTCTCTTATTTTAAATTTTTGACGAACACTTGTTATTGGTTTTAACTCAAAATTAATAAATATTATACTTTGTTTAGTAGTATCAGCACTTGAACTGGTAATTATTTCATTTCGTAATTCTAAGGATAAAGCCCAACAATCTTCAGATATAGAAAATATAAAACTTTCTTTACTTTTTATTTTATCATGAATATTATAATTTTGCTTATAAGCAATATTATATTTTTTATTTATTTTGTAACGCAAAGCAATATTTGCAGATTCTAAATCATCTTTATTAGAATTGGGAGTATCCTTAGATTTATAATGCCCTACACTTGTTCCAAAATCATTAAAGTCAAATTTTACTGTTGTGGAATTCTCAATAAATGTTTTATCTTCATTTGAATAAACAAATCTATTAGAAAAAGTTCCCAAATCAAAATTATAACTTAGTGTATTTTCCAAATTGGTCAATTTTGAATTTCCACTGCTATCATAGGTAATATTTTGTGTCATTTTATGATTAATAATTTGTGATAAATCAATTTGTGAGTAAAAAGACTGATTAAGCCCTAAAGCAACCGAACGTTCATTTTTGCTTAATGAAAAAGAAGATAAATCACTGTCATCTTGATTTTCACCATTAATCTTATAAATATCACCACTTTGTTTTAACGTATCTGCAAAAGTAAATTTAGAAGACAAATTAATCGTATGAATAAATGAGCTATAGGGTTTTATTAAATCCGTAGATAAATCTAAAACATGCAAGTTTTGTGCTAAATATGCATTTTCATAATCCCTTGAAGAATTAGAATAATCTATTTTTGACAATTGAAGTTCTTCACTTAAAGTAAGATTTAAAAAATCATCAAAAAAAGAAAAACTTAAAGAAATAGGAACATTAACATCTGTCATATTCGCATTTAAACCATTTTCTCTGGTGTAATTCGTATTTTTAACATCAACAGAATAAAGTAAATTATCATAAAAAACGGAATCAATATATTTATGTGCTTGTACCTGTGGTAACTGTTGAAGAGTAGAAGAATTATCATCAATTGAACGATCTAAATAGTATCTTAAATAAGTTCCTGCATAATAAGAAGGAGTATTAAAATAATAATTAATTTTAGATGTGATTTTTTTATCACTTGGAGCAGATTCATCCCCTTCTAAAGTAATAAATTCTACATCATTCAAATAAGAAAGAGAAACAAATAATGCATCTTTATTGTTTTCATTATCGGAGAATAAATTACTACGTACATAATCTAAATCCCATCCATAATGTTTTTGATTGTCTAAGTCATGTTCTTTATAATAAGAATCTTGTTCTTTAAAGGCCCCAACTTTAACTTTTAATGTTGAATAAGCAGAATCGGCATATCTAAAATAAGAATATAATCCCACTCCTCGATTTGATTTATATTGAGGCACAAATTCAAAATCATAATTAGCTTCTGGTGCATAAAAAATGGGTTGAGAGTAAACAAAACCCTCTCCGCTTGAAAAACCAATAGTAGGTCTCAAAAGCCCTGTTCTTCTATTTGTATTGGTTGAGAAACCAAAATATGGTGTATAAAAAATAGGCATAGATTTTATATACAATCGCGTATTAAAAGTATGGATAAATTGATCTAACTCATCGTAATATCCAGAAGAAAAACGCAAACTCCACATAGGATCAATACAATCACAAGAAGAAATAACAGCAGAGCCAAAAGAAAACTCATCGTTTTCTTTTGTCATAACATTTGTATCAATCCATACATTACTTGCATTGTTTATAAGAAAAGAGGGGTTCTGCAATAATTCATCTTTTTTCATATCTAAAAAGGAATAATTACTTTGTGTTTTTATTTTATTATCTTTTATAATAATTACATTGTCAAAAAGCTCCAACGTTTCAAGTTTTTTATCATAAATTACTTTATCAGCAGTGATATAATATTTAGGAGAATAAATAACAACATCTCCTGTTGCTATTAGGGTATCGTTATTTGTAGTAACTTTAGCTGCAAGAATTTGCAACTTTTGTGTTTCTATAGCAGCTTGTGCAAAAGAAATAAATAAAAATGAGATTAAAAATATATAATTACGCACTAACAACAACAGTCCTACCTAACATATCATGAAATGTTCTTTTGCCATCATTAAAAAAAGCAATTATAAAACCAATATAAAACAGCATTTCAGACACTACTCTAGCACTTGAGCGAAAGGCAGCATTTAAAAAAGACACTTTTCCTAAATTGTCATTATCAATGACTTTGATTTTTGCAAATAATTTACCCAAAGTGGCTCCATAATACCAGATAAAGAAAGTATGATAAACAAACTTAATAAAAACAATTTGATAAACAAATTCATTCATAATTAATAATAACTCTTCCATTGACGTATTGTTTTTAGTAAATAACTCCCAAAAAACAAAAATAATCAAAACAGTCATTAATATATCATCAATAACAAAGGCTTTTATTCTTGCTTGAATGGAAGCTAATTCTAGTTCATTGCTGTTGTTCATAGGCTTACTTTAATGCTTGGTAAGCGATATCAGTTCTTAGTTTTTTTCCTAAGAAGTGAACTTGACCACATAAAGCATATGCTCTGTTTCTTGCTTCATTAATGTTTTTCCCAAAACCAACACAAACAAGAACTCTTCCACCACTTGCAAAAAGTTTTCCATCTTCTTTTTTTACACCTGCATAAGAAATATGAGAATTATTTTTTAAGTCTTCATCAATTATTTCATCCACAATAATTTCAGCAGCTTGGGATGAAGAGTAAGGATAATTTCCACTTGCCATTACAATACCAACAGCATAATCATTTTTCATAACAATGTTTAAATTAGATAAGTCTTTTGTTGCTGCTTTATAAAAAAGATCAGAAACTTTACTTTTAATTAATGGCAATAGTATTTCGCACTCAGGATCCCCAAACCGCACATTGTATTCCAAAATAATAGGCTCACCTTTTACTACCATAACACCAATAAAAAGAACACCTTCAAAAGAAGCCCCTTCTTTTTTCATTCCCTCAAGTGTTGGTTTAATAACCCTATCTTCAATTTTTTTATAAAGTTCCTCATCAACCAAAGGGGTTGGAGCATAAGCACCCATTCCCCCAGTATTAGGTCCTTTATCACCATCTAAAAGACGTTTATGATCTTGGGCAGCTGGTAATACTTTATAATTTTCTCCATCACAAATAGCAAAAACGGATAGTTCATAACCATCTAAAAATTCTTCTATAATAACAGCTTTCCCCGCATCTCCAAAAGAACTTCCACTTAACATATCTTTTACTGCTTCTTTTGCTTCCTCTTTAGATGCTGCTATTATTACACCTTTTCCAGCACATAAACCATCTGCTTTTACAACGATGGGAGTGTTCATATTATCAATAAAAGAGTAAGCTTCTTCTGCTTTGCTTGTTTCTAAAAAAGCAGCAGTAGGAATGTTAAATTTTTTAAGCATATTTTTCATATACACTTTTGAACCTTCAAGTCTAGCGGCCGCTTTACTTGGTCCAAAAATTACCAAATTTTTTGCTTTGAAAATATCTACAATACCATCAACTAAAGGAGCTTCTGGACCAACAATAGTTAAATCAATTTTTTTAGTAATTGCCCAAGAACACAATTCATTATAATTTTCAATATTAATATTTGTACCTAAGTCAGAAGTAGCACCATTTCCTGGCATAAAAAATAATTCATGCTCTTTTTCATTAGAAATACTCAAACCCATTGAGTATTCTCTACCACCACTTCCAAGTATCAAAATCTTCACTAAAAATCCTTGCATTAAATATTATTTATAAAACAATGTTTAAAAAACACTCTTTAATAAATAAAGTACCAAGTAGTCGTTAACCATCAATTTGGCCCATAAAAGCCAATCACTGCATGTAAGAGTTGTACTTCAGGAGTGTAAACAAAAAGAAACACTGCACACCATACATCTACATTTACTCGCAAAAATACAGTATCGGACCCTCAACAATGGAAATCCCGAGCTACCTAGATACCGTAATTGTAGCAAAGTAAATTTAAATTATAGTTTAAATTTAGAGCATAAAAAAGAATTATCTTATTTATTATAAAGTTCTTTAGCTAAGTTAATGCAAGACTTGATATTTGGTTTAGCACTTATTGCATAATCTAAGTTAGAAGGGAAATAAGAAGCTGTAGTTTTACCGATAAGAACAGCTCTATAAGATTTATCCCAAGAGTACTGTTTAAAAAAACATTCAATACAAGAAGGAGAGGAGAAGATAATAACAGCATTCTTTGAAATATACATTTTATCTTCATTTGAACATACGGTTTCATAAGTGATTTGTTGTTTTATGTTAATTTTTGCATTTGTTAAAAGTGAGACTAAATTAGAAACAGTTTTTTTAGCAGAAATATATAAAACATTTTTATCTTTTAATAAAGGAATCAGTTCTTTTGCAAAATCATTACCATGAGACGTTTTTCCAACAAATACTAGTTTTGAATGATGGGATAATAAAATTTCACTTGTTTTAGGTGCAATTGCATAAGAATCAATACTTTCCCATAAACCCTTATGTGGAAGAAGTGAAGTAATGGCATTTTTAGATGTAAAAATTAAAGCATTATATTGTGAGAAATCTGCTTTAAAAGGAAGGTAATTAATCCTAAAAACTTTTAGATTAATTACTCCCTCGTGTTTTTGATTATTTAGAAGATAAATATTAGACATATCTAAACCTTTTTTATAATCTTTTTATTCTTCTAAAAATTCTTCTTCGTTATTGTCTCTTTCACCTTTTTTTCTAGCAACTAAATGTATAGGTGTTCCATCAAAATCAATATTTGAGCGTAAAAAGTTAATCAAATACCTTTTATAAGAGAAATGCAGTAAATTAGGTTTATTCATTATAAGCGCAATTCTTGGCGGTTTCGTTTCAAATTGAGTAGTATAATAAATTCTTAAATACGCACCATTAGGACTAGGAAGAGCATGTCTTCTAACTGCTTCTTCTATTGTTGCATTTAATACAGACGTAGTTATTCTTTGTGAATAATTGTCATAAATTTCTATTAATTTATCTTTTAATCTATCAATAGATCGTCCTGTTTTTGCAGATACTGCAATAATAGGAGCATAAAATAAAAATTTAAAACGTGTTCTAATTTCTTCTTCTACTTTTTTGAACGTTTCAATATTATTATCCCATTTATTTAAAACAACAATAGTACCTAATCCATACTCATCAACCAAACCAGCAATTTTTTCATCTAAATCAACAAAAGGCTCAGAAGCATCAAGAACTAATAACGCTAAGTTTGCTACTTGTAACATCTCTTTTGTTCGCATTAAAGCATATTTTTCTATACCTTCAATACTCCCTCTTCGTCTTAATCCAGCCGTATCAACAAAAGTAATCTCTTTGTCTTTGTATTCATACATTTCATCAACAGGATCAATAGTAGTACCAGCAATGGGAGATACTACAGAACGCTCTTCACCAAGAAGTGCATTTAGAATAGAAGATTTACCAACATTCACTCTTCCAATAATAGCCACTCTTAATTTATTATCATCTTCTTGTGTTTCATTAACATCAGTGATTTTTTCATCATAGTTTTCATCTAATTCATCTTCATTTAATTCTTTGTTTTCATCTTCTTCTGAAGGCTCAACATAAGGTTCAGGTAAATATCTGTTTATCCAATCCATTAAAGATTTTGTTCCTCTGTTATGCGAAACAGAAATAGCAAATAAATTTTCTTCACCAATTCCGAACTCATAAAAATCCCAAAGTCTTTCCATCTCTTTATCATTATCGATTTTATTAACTACAAGAGCCAGTTTTTTACCCAAGTTTTGTAATTCATAAAACAATTCTTTGTCTTTTTCATCAGGAAGTTTTTTCCCATCCACCATAAAAAGTATGATATCAGACTCTTTTGCTGTTTCAATTGCTTTTCTTTTTACTACTGAAAAAATAGCATCATCTGTTTCATCAATTCCACCAGTATCAAGCATTAGAGCTTCTTTATCAAAAATACTAACTCTGTGTTTTCTTATATCTCTTGTAGTTCCTGATTGTTCAGATACAATAGCAATACGCTTCTGAGCAATTCTATTAAAAAGCGATGATTTTCCAACATTGGGTTGTCCAATTAAAGCAATTTTTGTTAATTCTTTTATATCTTGCATTCTTATCCTATTTATTTAAACATATACAATGTGATAAAAAAGAAGTACGTTTAAATTTCTAAAGTATTTAAGAAAATACCTTAGAAATTTAAACATAGAAGCTTCTAATATCTTTTAATAACAAAAAGTTTTTACATGTATATGTAATTTTTTTGTATTATAACAAAAAAAAAGGTATTAGCCAAAGCTAATACCTTTAATTTTACTATTTACTACTAAAGTTTAGTATAAACCAAATTTTGACTCTTCTTTCATTGGATAAATCACTCTCATATTATCGTCTTTGTCATAAAAAACTTTAAATGCAGCTTCAGATTCTTTTAATTCATTTAAAGCATCTTCAATATCCATTGGTTTATAAGAATTTAATCTAACTCCAACAATTTCACCTTCTAATTTTTCTAATTCATTAGCAATTTCATCTTCTTTGCTAGCTGAATCAACTTCGCTTAGTTTAGTTGCTCTATGACCTGATATCTTATCATGATGTCTTCTTAAGACTTTAGATACTCTATCAACTGCAATATCAATAGCTGTATATAAATCTTTATCTTTTTGTTTTACAACAACAGTATCTAAATTAGCAATATTTAAAGTAAATTCAAAAGAAAATGCTTTTTTGCCATGTTTCTCTTCTTGAGAAATAATCGAATTGACTGAAATAATATCTAAATTATATTTTGCAAATGCTTCTATTGATGCATTAATATATTCTTTGATTGGATCTGTTAAATCTATATGTCTACCTACAATACTTGTATTCATCTAATACTCCTTGTAATAAGTTACAGGTTAAGTTTACCAAAGTAAATTTAAAAATTAATTAATATTTTATAAGGTATGGCTTAATTTTATAATTTAGTAAATTATAATAATAATTATAAAATTAAAAAAGAAGGGAATATATATATTAGAGATAAAAGTGAGAGAATAAAAGAATAGTAATATTAAGTTTTTTATTCTAAATCATGTTTTATCTAACATTTTGAATAAAAAGATATAAAATAATTACTATTCTTTGTAATTATTTATATCTTAAGTATTTCTATAAGAATAGATTATCTAACTTAAATAAGTATTTCTCTGTTACCTTTTACATTGGGCTCAGATAAAACTCCTGCTAATTGTAATTGTTCAACAATAGTAGCAGCACGGTTATAACCAATTCTTAATTTTCTTTGTATATAAGAAATAGATGTTTTTTTATCATTAATCACAATCATTTTCGCACTTTCGTACAATTCATCAAATGCGCTTTCATCAGATGGATTGGAGCTCATAGCTGAGCCCTCTTTTGCTTTAATAAAATTCATATCATATTGCACTTCTCGCTGCGCTTTTAAAAACTCAACTACTTCTTCAATTTCACTTTCTTTTGACCAAGGAGCATGAAGCCTTACAAGTCCAGACATACCAGGAGGAGTAAATAACATATCTCCACGCCCTAATAAAGATTCAGCGCCCATAGCATCTAAAATGATTTTGGAATCAATTCTCTGCCCTACTTTATAAGCAATTCTACTTGGAAGATTGGCTTTAATAAGACCCGTTACAACATCAACAGAAGGTCGTTGCGTTGCCACTATTAGATGTATTCCAGAAGCCCTAGCCATTTGAGCAAGCCTTGCAATGGAAATTTCAACTTCTTTTCCAGAAGTCATCATTAAATCTCCTAACTCATCAATAATCACAACAATATATGGAAAAGCATCATAATCAGCTGTTTTTGACTTTTCATTATAGTTTTCAATATTTTTTGTACGTGATTTAGCCATCAGAGTATATCTTCTCTCCATCTCTAACACCATATTAGCTAAAGCAGTTACCGCTTCACTGGGTTTTGTAATAATAGGCGTTAATAAATGAGGAATATCTTCATACATTGTAAATTCAAGCATTTTAGGATCAATCATCACCAGTTTTAAATCATCGGGAGAGTTTTTATACAATAAAGATAAAATCATTGAATTAATTCCCACAGATTTACCAGAACCTGTAGTTCCTGCAATTAATAAGTGAGGAAGTTTTTTAAGATCTGTTACAAAAGGTTTACCTACAATATCTTTTCCTAAAATCATAGTCAAAGGAGAAGTTGATTTTTGAAAAATTTCTGAGTCCAATAAATCTTTAAAATATATAATTTGTGACTCTTCATTAGGAACTTCAATACCAACTACATCTTTTCCAGGAATGGGAGCTTGAATTCTAATGGTTTGAGCTTTTAAAGCCATAGCTAAATCATCTTGTAAATTTAATATTTTAGATACTTTAATATGAGCAGCTGGTTTAAATTCAAACGTTGTTACAACCGGACCTGTATACGTACGGACAACATCTCCTTCAATTTTAAACTTTGAAAGTTTATCCAATAAATCACCAATTTTTTTATCTATTAAATCTTCATCCATTTTTGATTTTTTCATTTTAGGAGCATCTTGAAAAAATTTATTTAAAGGTAATTTAAAATCTTTTGGTTTAATATTCTCACCTAATTCAATTTGATCTTGTAAAATTTTGTTTTCTTCTAATTCTTCTACAATTACTGAATGAGAGGACTCTACTTCATTTACTTTTTCTTCTATAATTACTGCTTCTTGAATTTTTTCTTCTTGAAGAAGTGTTTCTTCAAGAATTATCTCAGCAGTATCTCCTACTTCTTTAACAGAGACTTTTTCGACTTTTCTTTTTACACGTTTTTTACTGGACTGCGGTATTTTTTCGATTTGTTTAAAATCAAAAGAAGGTTTTTTTATTTTAACTGCTGCTAGTTTTTCTTTTAATGAAATATTTTTATCTTCAAGAAATACAAGTAAAGTAATGACAAAACAAATTAAAATAAAAATCCATAAGCCTGCTTTTCCGATAAAGGGATTCAAACTTAATACAATAATACTGCCAATTTCACCACTTAAATTGTCTTTAATTACTAAAGCTTGAAAGATTAACACTGCAAAAATAAAAATTACTAAAATCAAGGATTTCATTAAGAGTTTCTCTTTTTCATAATCAATAAAATTAAGTATATACAAGGGATATAATAAAAAAAGTAAATATGCGTAAGAAAGATATCCAAAATAATTATGTGAAAAGTCTGCAAAACTAGAGCCTATAACGCCTACGGTTTGCATATCAGAGATAAAGATTGAATATTGTAAAAACAGTATTATAAATAAAGAAATTAAAGAAAGTATTTTTTTAGTTATGGTTTATCCTTTTAATAATTTAGAAATTTTGCCTTGTAAACGTAACCACGATCTGTGCTCCATTAAAGGAAAACCAGCCCATTGTTTTTTACTTACTTTAATACTTTTTGTAACACCAGCACGTGCTGATATTGTAGTAAAAGGTGCGATTTCTAAATGCCCAGCTGTACCACTTTGTGCACCCATAATTACATATTCATTTAAAACAGTTGAGCCTGCTAAACCAATTTGTGCTGTTAAAATACAGCCAGGTCCTACTATACAATTATGCGCAATTTGAATTAAATTATCAATTCTTACACCATCATGGATAATAGTAGATTTAAAGGCAGCTCTGTCAATTGTAGTATTTGCACCAATTTCAACATCGTTTCCAATCATTACATTTCCATTTTGGTATATTTTAATGTATTTGCCTTTATTATTAGCAAAACCAAAACCATCAGCACCTATAATAGCACCAGAATGAATTAAACAATCATCTCCTACTGTACAATCACGATATATTACAACATTGGCTTGAATAATAGTATTGTCTCCAATACGTACATTATCTCCAATATACGCCCCAGGGAAAACCGTACAATTGTTACCAATAATTACATTTTTTCCAAGATTTGCCCCTGGCATAATTACTGTATTTTTTCCAATTAAAGGCTCTTTTCCATCCACATCTACAAGCTGAGAAGAAAAATACTTACTTGCTCTCGCAAGTTCAATATAAGGTTCTTCACAAATAAGAGCAAGTGTATTTAAAGGAAGTAAAGATGCAAACTCTTTTTTAATAAAAACAGCTGCAGCTTTAGTATTCTCCAAATCTTTCAGATATTTTTTGTTTTCTAAAAAAGTGACTTCTTTCGCATTTGCGTCTTTTAGGGTATTAAGGCCTATAATTTTTTGATTACTAGAACACTCAATATCCAGATTTTTACACAAGTCATTTAATTTCATTTCTAATCCTTATCTCTCAATTGCTACAATTCCAGATCGTACGATTTCTAAGGGTTTATATTTTTGCATTACAGAAATAAAATTAGCAATTCTTGCTGCTGAATCAGTAGCTGAAACTATAATTGCATCATCTGTTACATCTTGAATACTACCATGATAGGTTTTTGCAATAACGTCAATATCTGCTAAATTATTATCAATAGAAAATTTCATTAATACTGTATCTTTTTCAATTACATCTTTATGTTCGTTTACTTTTAAAATAGGAATAAGTTTATTTAATTGTTTAACAATTTGAGAGATAACTCTTTTATCTCCTGTTGTAACAATAGTCATACGTGAATAATCACTTCCTTCTACAGGTGCAACAGTCAAAGAATCAATATTGTAACCACGCGCTGAAAATAAACCTACAATTCTTGACAAAGCATTGTTTTCATTTAGAACAACTACAGAAATAACCTGTCTTGTGATTTCTTTGTCGTAGTAGTGATTATCACTATGCATCTGTATCTCCTATAAGTGTCATTTCATTTAAAGCATGCCCATTGGGAACCATTGGTAAAACATCTTCATTTCTATCAACAATAACTTCAATCATTGCAACTTTCTTTTGTTTAACAGCATCTTTTAATGCAGCATCAAATTCTTCTTTTGTTTTAACTTTATAACCAACACCACCAAATGCTTCTACTAACATTTGAAAATTAGGTTGAGCATCTAATACTGTTTCAGATAATCTGTTACCATAAAACATGGTTTGCCATTGTCTTACCATTCCTAGGTAATTATTATTTAAAATTACATTAATTACAGGAAGATTACTTTCAACACAAGTCATTAACTCTTGAATGTTCATTAAAATTGAACCATCACCTGTAATATTTATTGAAATTTTATCTGGATTACCACGTGCCACACCCATTGCAGCTGGAAGACCAAAGCCCATAGTTCCCAATCCACCAGAAGTTACAAATTGTCTTGGACGTGAAAATGGATAAAATTGTGCAGCCCACATTTGATGTTGTCCAACATCGGTTGATACAATAGCTTTATCTCCTAATAATTCACCAATTCTAACTATTGGCCATTGAGGTTTAATAGTTTCAGTAGAATCAATGAAGCGTAAAGGTTGTTTTTCTCTGTATTCTAATAATAAATCATTCCAATTAGAATAGTCATTAAATTTCATCTCAGCAGCTGCTTCAAGCATACCTTTTAAAGTAACTTTTAAATCTCCCACTATTGGAAAGTTTGTATCTACTAATTTATCAATAGAAGTAGGATCAATATCAATATGAATTACTTTTGCTTTTTTTGCAAACTGATCTAAACGCCCAGTAACTCTATCATCAAATCTTGCTCCCAAGGAAATAAGTAAATCAGTTTCATGAGCCGCCATATTAGCAGCATATTCACCATGCATACCAAGCATTCCAAAAAACATTTTATTATCATGTCCCATAACACCTCTTGCCATTAATGTTTCAACAGCAGGAATATTAGTAAGTTTTGAAAACTCCCTTATTTCTTCACTACAATTAGCAAGAACAGCCCCTCCACCTACATATAATAATGGTTTTTTAGCTTTACTAATAGCTTCCATTGCTTTTTTTAATTGCCGTTTATTATAATTAACGGTAGGTTTATACGTTGGTAAATCAACCGGTTTTGAATAATCAAAAATACCCATTTGTGCAGTAATATCTTTTGGAATATCAACATGCACAGGACCAGGTCTGCCTGTTGAAGCAATATGAAAAGCTTCTTTCATAACGCGTGCAATATCATCAATATGATTAATTAAATAATTGTGTTTTGTACATGGTCTTGAAATTCCAATAGCATCAATCTCTTGAAAACCATCTGTTCCAATTATTGTTGTAGGAACTTGTCCCGAAATAACAACCAAAGGAATTGAATCCATATATGCATCTGCCAAACCAGTAACTGCATTTGTAAAACCAGGACCTGATGTTACAATAGCAACTCCAACTTTACCAGTTGACTTAGCATAACCTTCAGCCGCATGAATTGCAGCTTGTTCGTGTCTTGTTAAGATATGTTGAAAATTATCTTGTTTATAAATTTCATCATAGACGTTCATAATAGCGCCTCCAGGATAACCAAAAACTACGTCTACCCCTTCTTCATGTAATGATTCTGTAACCATTTTCGCGCCGGTCATTTTCATAATACTTTCTCCCTAATAAAATAGGCATTATTGTACAAAAAAATACATTAAAAGTGCGTTAAGAAAAGAGGACTATCTTAATAGTTTTATGCAATTTTAATAGTACTTATCTTATAATCCATTAATATAGAAAAGGATTTTTTATGGATGTTAATAATATAAACCCCAATATTGATAATTTACAAGGTCTTAATCCCCAAGTAAATTTAGACAGAACCCATGCTTCCTCACAAGTAAAAAACGAAGAAGAAGATTCCTATAACTTAAGTATATCAGCACTATTAACCCATGATAGAAGTAATTTAGCTCTTGGCTTGGAACAATCTAATCAAGGTTTAGCTATTACTAAAATTGCACAAAATACCCTAGAAGAACAAAGCAAAATCTTAGATAAAATTGAAAATAAATTTGAGAAAAGTGAAGATCAACAATTAAACAACGAAGATGTTTTAGAAGTAAAATCTTTGTTAAAAGACTTTGCAGTAGAAACACAAAACAGTAAATTTGACAATAAAAATCTTTTTGCCGCACAATACGAAGAAAAAACGATTACTTTGTCTGTTGATAACAATTCTTTACAAATTGATAAAGTAGACTTAAAAGAAATTACACAAAATTTAAATATACAAGCAAATAAACTTCCATTAGAAGAAGCAGAGTTTCTAGAAGTGTTAACACAAGCAAAAGAGATAATAAACACAGCTTCTAGTGATTTTAAAGGAATAGAGAAAAATATTGAATTGTCTGCAAAAGAGAATATTACTCAAGAAGATACGGTAAGAGTAGAAAACAGTAAATATAAAGAAATTAATTTTTCCAATGAAGTAAAAGACTTTTCAAGAACAAATATTATTGCAAATGCTGGACTTATAGCATCACAAGCCAATATCGTTCAAGAACAAAGTGTAAGGCTATTGTCAAAATAATGCGACGATAGGTTTTAAGCTATTAAATAACTACATAAACCCCTTAACATCATTATCATCTTTAAACCTTGGAAACGGGGTTTTAAGTGTGTCAAAAATTGACACACCTTATTAAATATTCAATTAACTATCAAAACATCATAACAAAATGAAAGACAATCACCCTACTTAAAATAATTCTCCTAAAATAAAAAATGATTACTTTATATAAAAGAGAATTGGAAGATTTAAAAAAATACTGCCAAATTAAAAGACAAATAAGAGCATTAAATTTAAAGGAATAAATTGTAACTTCAAGTAACTAGTGCAATATAAATTTTCAAATGACTACTATAATTTGGTATTGTGCCCCTGGAATTTCAATTCTTTTTCCTTTAAATATATTTAATTGTATTTAAACTATGATTAAAGCATAATACAGATTATTTCTTAATAATTTGATTTTAAGAGCTCGTGAAAGCTATCGCATTCGTTTTTTTTCTTCTTTTCTTGAAAAGAAGAAACAAGAAAGCAACTGACAGTTGTTGAAGGCGGAGCTTCCCTCACTTATTATTTTGTGTTTCTGCCTTGTGGAACTCCCTAAAACGTGCATTAAAGTACCTTTTTTACGGTCAAGCAGTCCTCAGGCTGTTTCGAAACAAAAAATAAACGCTCGGCTTCAACAAAGTCAGAACCACGCTCCACATTTTTCTAAATAATTGATTTTTTTTAAAAGCTAGAAGTATAAAGAAGTGGTCATAAGTAAAATAATCATTCAGAAGGCTCTTCCCCTGACTTTGAGAAAGCTAAATCTTTTTATTTTTTAACGGAAAAAGGCGAGGACTAATCGAGCGTAAAGAAATGTGCTCTTTAGCACATTTTAGTAGGTTCCACAGCCTAGTTAAACAATAAAAATATTTAGGCACCCGAAGGGCTTTATCATTTCGTCAGTTGCTTCTTTTTGTTTCTTTTTCTGACAATTAAGAAAAAGAAAAAAGCGCAAAGGTTACTTTGTATGAGCTCTTAAATATAAAATAATTTGGTATTGTGTCCCCGGAATTTACAGAGGAAAATATAAAGGCTACTTATTTGGGAAAAAAATGTGTAACTATTTAATATCGCACAAAGAGCATTTAAATTCTGTTTCACTTTATAATCATGTAAAAGTTCAAAGAAATAATATTAATGGGACGAATCCAAGACAAGAAGGTTTTAAAAGTGGTCTTGCTTTGGCTTTGTATGATATTCAGAACTACTTGGCTGATTTACATAACTAAGTATTCTGGATATTCATCCATTATCCCTTGAATCAATTTCCCCTCTTTAATAATCTTAAATGGAAATATTTCTATAATACTTTTATGATGTCCATATTGACAATTAATGTTTATTGTACATCACACACCGTAACATCATTTTTTTATTATCATATGCTAAAATTTTGTATTTTCTATTCTTTACTTCAATTATATTTTCATATGGCATTCAGAACATCCTTTTTTAAATATCTATTCAATTTTTTACTTTATCTAGCTTTCATTCCATTGTTATATTTACTAATACATAAACTTAGCATAGATCCCTCTGCAGGTACTTCATTTCCTTTTTCAACAACTATCATTGCACAAGTATCACTCAAGCTTCCTAATTGGTAATATGATCTAAGCATTCTAACAATATCACCGGATACCTCTTTAATTGTCTCGTCTGAAACTCTTGTATTTAGAAATGTGCCAAAGTTACTACTTGTTGATGTGGCCCCTGTTGCCTTAATTGATTTTCTTGATTCCTTAATGTCATTGAGTGTTTCTTCTCTTAGTGTTAAAATTTCATTTAACCTACTTAGTTCTTTTAACTTTACATCGTATGGTTTTTTATCAGCTAAATATTCAGAATACTTTATAATTTCCGTTTTTTCTCTTTTTTCTACTTTTTTATTCATTATAGATTTTATATCTGCAGGATCATGTTTTGTATCCAAGTTTTCTTTTAATGTTTCAATTTCTTTTGAAAGGTTATTAATTGTGTCTTTTATTTTATTTACTTCTTTTGTTTCATCGACAATAAGAGTTGAAACTTTCGCTAATTGTTCTGCAGAACCTACATTAGAGGAAGAGACTAGAGAGACTGGTGCACTAGTTATACTTCCTGTTAAGCCATCAATCGCAGCCAAAAGAGGAATAACATTATATACTTTTCTATTTAGTGCTTCGAAACCAAATTTAGATAACCCACCTGCTCCATAACTAATACAATTCATAAGACTTTGATCTCTTAATAGCTCCAGAGTTTGTGTTCTAAAAGCAACAGAAGCGCTCCCCTCCGAAGAAGCTCCAGATAAAGTTAAAGAACCTTTTTTTAAAATTTCTCCAATTAGTTTTGCCTCTTTTGCTTTGTTTTTGACTATTTCAGGGCTCTTACCCAAGCAATAAAAAACTTTCTTTTCTATTATCGTATCATCTGTTTTACTAAATGATGTTGTTTCAAAACCTAAAGCTACTTGTTTACTTCCATCAAAGGTTAAAACTTTTGCAGAATTACTTGGGACTAATATTTTTGCCGTGTTCCCACATCCTGATACTAGCAGGACGATTGCGGACATAATAGTAAGGTTTTGTACTCGTAACATGATAAATCCTTTAAAGTATAGTTTCTAATTAATGATAGTTGTTATTTCATTAATAAATGATAAAAGCATCTATTAATTTTTAAAATACACTTAATTGTGACTTAAAAGAATAATTAGATTATTTTTAATGATTATGTGAAAGTTCAAAGGAATAATATTAATGGGGCTAATCCAAGATGAAAAGGGTTTAAAAGTGCTGTTGCTTTGGCTTTGTATGATATTCAGAATTACTTGGCTGATTTGAAGAAAGAATAATTATTATTTGTATATAATGTTGCTATTTTATGAAATAAAAAAATGAATAATTATTTAAAAGGTGTTAAAACATGAGTTTCACAACTACTTCGAAGAAGATAAATATTAATATATTAAGTAAAAAAACTAGAGTTCTCTATTATTTTTCTTTTGTTTTTGGACTATCAGCCGGGATAATTTTGTTTATTGATTATTATCTTACCCGTTATAGTATCTACACATTCTCTGAGAGTACTTATGTTCTTCTTTTAACATCAACTGTATTCTTATCATTTATGTTCTTTTCTTATGCTTTTTTGAGAGAGGAAGAAAAGACCAAAACAGTGGATACAAATATAAATGATAAATACAAAGATAGTATCAAAGATGAATTAAAACAGATATATGACAAAATTAAATATTTCAATACAGATAAGGAAATATCTGAAAATGAAAAAAAAGAAATTAAAGATAGAGTAGTTGCTTCACTAACAGAAGTAACTGTCAGTAATATCTTTAAACAAGAGTCTTATTTATTAGAAAAAAAAATTGGTAGTGAGTTAGAAAAAAAATATTTTAAAGATTCATTTGACTCAATGACAGATCGATTAAAATCAGAAATAACATTAATTAATAAACGTTCCATGTATAATTTACTTATCGGAGTTTCCATTACACTTTTAGGAGTAGGAATACTTTCTGATTCAATTGTCAATCTTAAAAATAATATTCCAGCAGAACTTATTAGACAGTCAATTGAAAAAACAAATATCAAAGTTGTACCTACAAAATTAACGATAAACGTAACAAATAAATTTTTAACAACAGATAATGTTATAAGCCTTATTCCTACATTTTCACTTGTTTTATTTATCGAATTATTTGCATATTTTTTTCTTAGATTGTATAGAGAAGGTCTAAGTGAAATGAAATATTTTCAAAATGAACTTACGAATATAGAGTCCAAACTAATTGCAGTAGAAATAGCTTTAATTCAAGATAATAAAAAAATATTGAAAATAGCCCTTGAAAGTTTGTTAGCAACGGAAAGAAACTTCATAATGAAAAAAGGAGAAACAACTGTAGAACTTGAACGTGCAAAATCAGAGTCCGAAAGTGTTAAAAGCATTATTAAGGCTGTTCCTAATCTATTTAAGAATAACGGTAAATAAATATGATTAAACAAGACGCAATTAAAAAATTAAAAAAAAAGATTTATGAGTTAACAAAGCTTCCAGATTATATTTATAATGGAGATAACTTTGAGTTTTCTAACTGGAAAGTTAATACAGAAAAAACTATTTTTCATATTTTTGACGATGCAGAGTACACGACTAAATTTAAAAATATAATTTATCATCCAGAAACTATCTCTCTAATAAGCGATAATTCTTCATTATCCGTTGCCACATACATTTTAGGTGTAAAAAAAGCAAAAATATTACTAGAGTCATATCTTGAAGAAATTAACGAATTTTGGGAACCAGATACAACAAGAGAGCATAAAATTAAAAATATATTTATCAGTCATATTACAGAAGAAAAAGAAGTAGCATTAGTTTTAAAAGACTGGATTGAAAGTACTTTCACAGGACAATTCAGTGTATTTGTGAGTAATGATAATGAAGATATTCCGGTAGGGTCAAAATGGTTAACACAAATAAATAATGCATTAAATGAATCTATAGTATTTATAGTTCTTTGTAGTCAATCATCGATGCCAAGACCATGGATAAACTTCGAAATTGGCTGTGCATGGACGAAACAAATACCTATTATCCCAATTTGCTACAATGGCATGACAAAAAGCTCCCTTCCTTCACCTGTATCATCTTTTCAAGGAATTAATTTAGATAGAAAAGAATCTTTGGAAAAACTTTTTAAAGGTATAGCAAAACACCTAGATGTTTCAAAGACACCTAGAATTAGCTACCAAGATATGTTAAACGAAATGAATAAAGCTTTAGAAAAAACTGTAGTTAAAAAAGTAGAGATTAAAGAAGAAAAAGATAATAACTTCATTCATGAAATTGAACAAAAAATACTATTAACTTATTCTTATAATCAAACACCATCAGAACTGGAATATATTAAAAATATCATAAAAGAAAGTCATTTTAAAACTGAATTCTATATTGATACTTTAGTGAAAAATAATTTTCTTAGTCGCCATTACAATGACCAATTAGATTACCTTTATTCATTAGAGTACAAAGGAAAGGAATATCTTATTCAAAATAATCTTGTATAACCGCAATCAAATGAATGATAATATAAGTATCCATGCTTTATGACTATAATTTTCTTGAAAACTTTCTAAAAGATTTGATTGTTTCGTAGATTAAAACAGCCAGAGATAGTTTGTGAAATATGAATAGTGTATGATTTAATGTTGTATTACATACGAGGGTATCTGCAATATCATTAAACTTAGTAAGAGGATTAATTATGTGCAGAAAAACTTCCAATGAGTATGTCCCAACCATCAATCCTGAAAATAAAAAGGTTATTGCAAAAACCCACAGTATTGATATAATTCCATTTGTTCCATAGTTACTAGACAGTCGTTCAAAACTAAGAACTAACTTATCCAAACAATCTCTACTACACCACTCCAAACTATCTTTATGTGCTTGCATTTCTTTTTTATAAAAATCTAATGCATTTATTTGATCATGTTGTTTTAATGCAGCTTGTTTTAAAATTAGAAAAGTTTCTTTTGTATCTGTTTTTTTAAAGTTTGTATTTTGATAATACATCATCCCAATTTGTGAGAAAGATAAATCAAGCCTAAATTTTTCGTGTGTAATTAGGTTCGAAAGATTAAAAGTGTTTATTATTGCACCTTTAAAAGATGTATAGTTAAAAAAATCTGCATGACCAAAATATGTTTCTTGTAGAAATATAGTGGAATCAAAATATGCCTCTTTTTCAAATACCGAGTCTCTAAAATAAGCGTCTTTCATAAATGTTGCAAACCTAAAACTTGCATCTTCTTCAAAAACTGTTTTCCTAAAATCTGCATTCTTCGTAAATGTTGCGCCTATGAAGTTTACATGTTTTGAAAATAATTGAAATCCAAAATCTGCATATTCTGTAAAAATACAATTCTGAAAATTAAGACTCAATTTAGCAGTTTTAATTCTACTTTCTATTTGTTTTTTATTATCTATTAGAGCATACTTTTGATTACCATATCTTATAAATCGATTATCAGTGAATTCTTCTCGAATAATTTTATACACTGTTCCTTTAAATTTACACCTTTCTTGACCAAGTATATTATCTATAAATTCAAATATCGGTTCTGCCATTTAATGCCTTTTAAAAAGTTTCATCATTCTTGACTCTATATTATAGAAAAGAAACTTAGGAAAAAGTTATTTTATCTTTTAATTACGTTCATTGTTAATTTACCCTTCCTCTTCATCATCATTCATTCTATCTGAGCCATCATTTACACCATTATTACTATCTCCATCACCATCCCAATCATCATTATTATTGTTATGTGCTGCATCTCCTCCACTGTCTTCATAGTCTTTTAATGCATCATCAACCATTTCATCATGTGCAGCTTGTTCCTTAGAATATGAACCTTTTCCATAATAATGGCCATTGTAAGACACACCGCCAAAACTATCTCTTGTAATACCTATTATTTCTTCAAGTATCTCTTCATCAAGCTCTCTGTATTCTTCTTCAAATTGTGCTTCTTCTGAAGGACTTTCCCAGTTTAAATCTCCACCATAATCAGAAGTGTAATCGTCATATGAATAATCAGGTAATCCACATCTACCTTCAAAATCCCAAGCTTCTGTATACGTAGCACCTAAGTTTCCATCAATGCTCCATCCATTATAATTCCCATCGTAATCAACTGTTCTAAATTCAGTTCCATTATATGTTGAAGTATTCATTTGTCCCAAGGTAGCAATTTCTTTAATTGTATCCCATGCTCCTTGCCCTATTCCTATTTTTTCTCTATCACTTGCAACACCATCCTTATTAGTTCCTGCATAATCTCCACCAAAGCCAAAGTGATTATCTAAACCAGCAGCCATTTCAAACAATTCATCAAATAAAGTACCTACACTTACTGTAATAATTCTCATTGAAACAAAACTCGTAACTCCAAACGTATTTATTATTCCTTTTGTAACTTGATTAGAAAATTGATTTATTACAGAAGTTTTTAAAGAGCTACCAAGAAAGTTTTTTAATGAAAAAGTAGAGCTGTCAAAACGTGCTCCTGTTGTCATAGATTCAACAGCAGTTAAGATTACCATTCCAACTGAACCAACAGCAAAAGATAAGATGATTAAAGAACTAACAGATAGAGGTGCGACAGCAAGACAAGCTAGTAATTGGTGCAAAGGTAAAGGCGAAGTATTACAAACGTTTTTAGATGACCCTGCGAGTATTGATGTTGCTTTGGAAGAAGCGGTTGGAGGGTAATTTTAGGATAGTGAATAGATAATAATTTTAATAATTAACTTTATAATAATTTTTGTAAACTCTTTCATTTTGATCTCCTTTTAGTTTATTTATATTCTGTTCTCAGAATATATTTACATGGAGGGAAGTTTAAAAAAGAATTTACAAATTTTTAAAAATTTGAGGTTAGTATTTTTAAATGAAAAATAAATGAAAGTGAGAAAGAATAAAACTTTAATAAAATTTAGATACAATTTTGTTAAACTTTAAAAAGGATTAGAATGTTTAAGATGATAAAAACACGTAGTGAAAGAAAGCTTGTAAATACTACCCAAATATCTTCTATTGATACAAGTTCATATTATGATAGTAATAACAATGAAATCAATATATATGAAATTACTGTATCTGATGGTAGCCGCTTTACAGTACTTGAGAAAGATTATGGAACACTTGATGAATTATGTGATTTCCTAAACAGTAATTAATCATAACAAAGACAAACAAAAACTTTGTTTACTGTTAATATAATTATTAAATAATAAATTAGGAGAGAATATGTCAAAAGGAATGTGTCCAAAATGTGATTCTGAAAACATAGGAAAGGAAGTAGGTAGTGGTCATAGTACAGGAGATTACAAATGTTCAAATTGTGAATATATTTATCTTCCAAGTGCATTTAAAAAAAGAAAAGAAGACTATACACAAGAAAGTACTCTACAACAGTTAACTAGTGTCATATACAATTCTTTAGAAGTTGGAGATACTGTTTACTTAAATGGAACAACTGAACCACTTAAAATAATTGAAAAAAATGAATCAATGATAAATTATGAAGGCGGATCAGTGCCTTATTCAGGCTGCAATGTAAAAATTACAGAAACAATTCATTATATAGAAGTGAGAGACAGCAGAATAAAATACGCATTAGGCAGGAAAGAAAGAGAAGCGACAAGAAGATCAGTATAAGTATATTTTAAAGTAAATTGAATAGGCAGATACTACCCCCATCTGCCTTTTTTTATGCCTAAATAAAACTATTGATATTATCAAAAAAATAAAACTCCAAATATAAAGTTACTTTTGTAAAAGCTATTGAAAGGCAAAAAAAATATGAAATGATTATTCTTATTATTTCATTTAATAATGTTGTTTTAATATGATTTAGATAACATTTTGTCTAAATTTAAAAGGAATAAATATGGAATATATATTTTATTTAGCTCCAGGAACATTAGCAATTATCAGCACTGTATATATCCATTTTAGAGAAAATAAAAATAAACAATAACATCTAAGACTAAAAAGAACACATAAATCAAACAAAAGGGATTCAATGTCAGAGGCATTTTTAAGACAAAGAAGAAATTTAATAATAATATCATTTGTAATACTGCTTACATTTACAGCAGGTGGTTCAATAACGGAAATAAATCTACTTGGGTTAAAATTTATATTTACAACTGAGAATACATTATTGTCACAATTAAAGAATTTACTATTAATTATTTGGGCATATTTGCTTTTTAGATATATCTTATATATAAATGATGATTGTAAATTGTATATGCAGATCAATGATGAAATTAAAGCTCAAGAAAATATTTACGTAAAAAAAATACTTGCATCAACATTTTTTTATCAAAGAATTAAAAAAGAAAAAAATGATGAAAGGCTAGAAGCAGTCTTAGTTGATAATACGTACACGATAAAATCAGCAAGAACACAGGATATAATAATAGAAAAAAAGCTTCAAGATATGGATTTAGTTGACATAAATATAATAAACAAAATCGTTCACTATCGTCATATAATAGCAAGAATTGCTATTATAAAAATATATCTACAATATTTAACTGATTTTTGGTTTATATTTTGGTTATCAATAGGTGAAGTGGCATATCTATATTTCCCATTTTTACAGAATTTGTTAAGGTAATATATAAATTTAAAAGGATTTAAATGACAGAAATACCAAATTTTAAGAAAAAACTTAATGTTGTAATGTTCTTCTTAGTAATTTTAATAGCATGGCTACTTCTAATGATATTTATTAATGTCATTGGTTATGCCCAAAGTATCGACAAAGATAACGTATTTCTAATTAGTGGTGCACTAATTGGATTATCTGCATTATTAGCTTCTGCAACGATTACTCAATCAATATTAAATACAAATAGAATTGAGGAAGAAAAAGAAAAAAGAGACTTATATGATAGACGATTAATTGTGTACTATACGCTACAGGAGTTAATGCGCGATAAAACAGATGTGTTTTATTTAAACAATGAATCAAGATTTAACGAAATAATTAGAATATTATCTTCTAGTGAATTTATTTTCACAAAAAATACCTATGAAGAAATTGAAAATACTTCACGACATATAAGACTTTATTATATTGAGTATCAAATCAAGCTTGAACCATTTAAATCTGAACATGAAAATATAGCGAAAAGAAAGTTCGCACAAAAATATGGTGGTTCAGTACAGGAAGAGGAAGATGAACAATATATTCGTAGATGCTTTATGGAAATAAACTATAATGAAATAGATGTAATATCAGAAAAATGTGTAAAAGCCTTAGAACTAATTAAAGTTGATTTAAAACTAATTTAATTACACCAATAATAAAAGGATTAAAGTGTCGGAATTATACTCATTAACAAAAAATAAACTTGCTATTACTATGTGGATATTATGGACACTCATAATATACTTTATTGGAATGGTAATATTGAACTTGATTGGTCATTCTTCTAATATAAATGAAGGCAACGCTTTTTTAATAAGTGGTCTATTAATTGGACTATCTGCATTATTGGCATCTACAACAATAATGCAATCAATTCTTAATACCAATACAAATGAAGATAAGAAAGAAGTAAATGAGACTTCTAACTTTTATCTAGAAAAATCACTTGAAGAAATCAAAAATGTATATGATTTATTAAAAGACAAAAATAATGATAGAGTAACATGGATCTTAGCTGCAAGAGTTTTAATCGATGCAATTAAATTATCTAAAAATATTGAGAAAAGTTCTCACAAAGATGTATATGAAATACAAGAGTTCCAACTAAAACACAAGCTAAGTACTTTGTTCGAATCTAAAGAGTATCAGTGTTTGTCTTTTTTTGCAGGTTTACCTTATGAGGAGAATGAAAATGAAGACCTTGTAATGGCTAATATATTCAGTAATAGCGCAAATTTTAGGCTAGCAGAAAGTAGTATTATTACTTTATTTAGTTTTGTAGAATATCCAAAGGATTTCAATGATCCACTAGATGACAGTATGATTCTTGATTCTTCTATTGCATTAGAAAAATGGAGAAGAGAAGGTGGAATGATTATGGTAAAAAAACATGCTGCTAACTATCTAACGATATTAATTGACGAAAACAAAAAATATTCTACAAGAGCAATCGAAAATACAATATTATAGTTAAATTTCAGAAACTTAATAAAAATAAACAAACCCTAAGCACACACATACGTTATGCAGTCTTAAGTATAGGGTTTGTATCGCTGAAAAGTATAACAAATATTTGTCATAAAAATGTCAGATAGCTATTTAAATTAAAAGGAGGGATAAAACAATGAGTAAAATAATAGATTTTGAATTGTTAGAACTAATACCAGAACTTCTTGATGAATTAAAAAGGCTAAGAAGTGAAGTACCTGTTTTAAAAACTGCATTAGTACCAGAACTTGATTTAACAAAAAGAGTAGGAGTTTTACAGTTCTTACATATAAGTGAAAGTAAATTAAAAGTAATGATGAAAGATGGTAGGTTAAAAATCAATATTCACTTTATAAGAGAGATTAAGGGGAATAAAACTAAAATCACTTTTATAGAGAGTGGTATTTTGGAGTTCAAGGAGAACACAAAATGACCTTTTATCATAGAAATGGTACGCTGTATGCTCGTATCAATGGGAAAAGAGTATCTACTAAATTAGAAGATACAAAAGCAAACAGGAAGTTATTTAAAAGCTATGCTAAAAATGACGAGTTCTTTAACAAATTTAATGTTAATAAAAAAATACCTACCATTATTGAACTATGTGTAGAAGTGTTGAATGAAAAAGAAAAGACTTTAAAATCTACTACATGCGTAACATACTTAGGCTTTTTCAATAGTAGAATTGTTCCATATTTCGATAAAAAGCTAATTACAGAACTAAAGCCAATTGATGTAAAGGAATGGTATAAAACATTTACTGATCTTAGCACATTGAAAGGTTGTGAAACGCTTTTAAAGGCTGCAGTAGAAAATGCCATATTATGTGAGCATATTTCTGCAACCCCTTTTGTGCTTAAAAAACCATCATTAAAAAGTGATTATAAGGTTATCCCATTTACTTTAGAAGAAGTGATGGTACTCATTACGAGTGCAAAATCTAATTCATTTGGAAACTTTTTAGCAATCTCGTTTTTTACAGGAATAAGACCAGGAGAATTAATAGCTCTTTCATGGGAAGATATTGATTTTAATAGAAATACTATTTCCATAAATAAAACAATGACAAATGGTTTTCTACAAAAGCCTAAAACAAAAAATTCTCTAGCAGAAATTGACTTACCAATTGAGGCACTTAAGTATTTTAAGAATGAACAATTAAAAACAGGACTAAGAAAAAATATCTTTTATTCTGAGCAGAGAAATAAAATATATAAATCAAGTGATAGTTTGAATATTAAATTTAAGAAACTGTTGAAAAGTTTAGATATGGTAATAAGAAATATTTATCAAACAAGACATACTTTTGCTAGTTTAAAATTAATAGCAGGAGAAAAATTAGAATGGGTATCTTTTATGTTAAGACATAAAAACCCAAGAATAACACTTGAAAGATATTATAGATATATTCCGAAAGAAGACTCAAAAAGAGTTGTTTTAGATATAGAAAACGCACAAAATCGACACACCTCTTAAATAGAGCCCTATTTATCGAGTAAGTCGGCTATTGTCTAAATAGTCTTCTTCAAAGCATAATTAAGAGCTACTCCTTCTCTTAACCCATCATCTAAAACTATTGATTCTTTTTTATTTAATACTTCAAAAATGGCTCTGTAAATATAAATACCAATTTCAATAAAATCAACTCTTCCTTCACCCACTAAGTTTCTTATTTCACTTTTAGAAGAATTTTTTAAAATATCTAAAGATTTGTCTAAATCATCCAAATTTACAATACTTCCATTAACATCATTTTTATTATAATTAAAAAAGTCTTGACCCAGTTTCATGGCTGCAATTGTTGTAGGAGTTCCCGCAGTAGCTACAAAAGAATATTTCGTATAATCAATATCCATAGTACTTAAAAAATTGTTTATTTCTTTTTTTCTTTTTTCTAGAAAATTTTCAAGTTCTGTTTGTTTATAATGTTTTTGCGTTAATGTAACAATTCCAAAGTTAAAACTATGAGCAATGTATTTATCTTTTGTATTAACAATAAGTTCAAGTGAGCCTCCACCAATATCTAATAAAATGAAATTATCTGAGACAATTTTTTCTCTTTTTAATGCATATTTAACAGCTAAAAGCGTTAACCTTGCTTCTTCCTTGCCATCAATTATTTCAAAACTTGCGCCTGTTTTTTCTTTAAAATAACAAAGAACCTCTTTTGCATTTGATGCCATTCGCATGGCCGCTGTTGTTACACAAATAGCCCTACTTGTATCATACTTCATTTCTTCGGATGTTGTATTAATTGCATTTATTACTCTTTCTTGTGCTTCTTTAGAAATACATCCCGTATGAGTAAGACCATCTGCCATGCCAACAACTTCATTGTGAGAAGCCAGTATAAGTTCTTTTTTACAATCGTATATTAAAACTCTAAAAGAATTAGAGCCTAAATCTATAGCTGTTATAATACTCATTAAGGGTGAGGGATTTTAATTTTTGAGTTTAACATATAAGCTACAAGAATCATAAATACTAAAATTAACTCTTCTGGCACATAACCACTAGTCCATGCTAAATAAGAAGCGAATAATAAAATAGCGCCTAGAGGCGTAGGTATTCCTGTAAAGTATTTTGTAACTTCACCTTCTTGAGCATCTATATTAAATTGAATTAAACGTCTTAGTCCCGAAATAACATAAAATATAAAAACTACAGCAAGCAGTGCTTTATTAATCATTGAGCTTTCAAAAATAGCAAAGTATATATACATTACAGGAACAATAACAAAGGATAAAAAATCAGCATAAGAATCAAGTTGAATACCAAATTCAGTAGAAAGTTTATATTTCCTTGCGATTTTACCATCAATTATATCAAAAGCACCACCCAGCCATGCAAAAACAGCTGCAAATATAAAGTCTTGATGGGTTAAAAAATATATTGCTATAATACCCGATGCAATATTCATAAATGTTGTTAAATTAGCTAAATTAAAATGATGATTTTTATTAAATAAAAAATCCAAATTCTATCCTTTAAAGTGTGTATTTATTTCTTCCAGAGTTTTTCGATTTATAGAGTTTTTGGTCAGCCAGTTTGTATAATTGATTGGATGAATATTCATTTTTACTCGTATACATAACAGCCCCCATAGAAATACTAACAAAAGCCAAACAAGAAGAGTTTTTGTGTTCAATTTGTAATCTTACTATATTTTTATTAATATCATCTAAACATTGCTCTAAAATACTCAGGTCTGTGTCAAATAGTAATACTCCAAACTCTTCTCCACCTAAACGAAAAACATATTCGTATTCTTTATTAAAATATTCTTTTAATACTTTTGATACTTCTTTTAAGGTGGTATCCCCCATATCATGTCCATAAGTATCATTGTATTGTTTAAAATGATCAATATCACACATAATAAATGCACTTTTCCAATGATTTTCTTTAGAAATTTTAGGCAAATGATCAAACAAAGTATCAAAGTGTTTTCTATTGTATAATTTAGTCATAGCATCTGTAATTGAGTCATTTTTATATTTTTTATTCAAATAATTTAGATCTTTGTCTTTTTTAATAATTGAAACTATTATAAAAGAAATAATGGCTAAAGCAATAAAAACAAGAACAATCAAACTATACAACAAATAGTTTTTCATACTCAAATAATCATTTAGGAAGTTTTTCCTTTCTTTGTAGGCACCATCAATTTCATAAGCAATTAAAAAATTTATTTTTTGAAGCATTAATTTATAATTTTTTATAGAAGCATTCACTTTTAGTGCATTTTTCATTGCTTTATCAACACGCACTACAACCATTTTTTCTTCAATAGTTTTGTAGGATTTATTGTAGTACTGCCAGTTTTTGTGTATTTCATCAATAAAGAGGCTTCTGTCACAATTATTGTTTTCTTTGATGCATATAATTAAATCTTTATAGGAATTCTCTACTTTTTGAAGCTTAAGAACAGGTACAAGATTAGCAAAAAAAATACTATCAATTTGAAGTTTAAGTTTATCTATTTGGGTATTAAACATATATATAGTAGTAAAGAACGTCAGAATTATGGTTACTAATAATAAAATTAATTTAAAACCAAGTGTTTTTACAAAGTCATTTTTCATTAAGTGATTATAGCAAAAAAGCTTTAAAGACTAATTACAAAAGAAAATAAACTGTGTATATTTAATAACATTTCGCTATAATCGCGTTTTAAATAAAAGGCTAATATTTTGTTAAATATAAAAGACACATTAATTGGGCAAAGTGCAAAAAGTGATATCCTTTCTGGAATTGTTGTTGCAGTTGCTTTAGTACCAGAGGCTATTGCATTCTCTATTATTGCAGGAGTTTCTCCTTTAGTAGGACTATACACTGCTTTTATTCTTGGAATAATTACCGCATTAATTGGTGGTAAAGCAGGAATGATTTCAGGTGCAACAGGGGCAGTTGCAGTAGTATTAGTAGGATTAAGCATAAAAGTAAAAGATGCACTTCCTAAAGAGGCCTACGATACTTTAGTAAACAACGGTGAACTTTCAACCTATATTTTACAGTATATATTATTGGCCACTTTAATATCAGGAAGTATTCAAATAATAATTGGTTTATTAAAACTGGGGAAACTTATTCGTTTGGTTCCTCAACCAGCTATGTACGGTTTTGTAAATGGTTTGGCAATAGTAATTGCTATGGCACAATTTCCGCTTTTTGAAGGTGAAAACTGGATTATGTATGCACTTGTAGCTGCAACCATGATTATTGTTAAGTATTTCCCAAAAATATCATCGGCAATTCCTTCAGGACTTGTAGCTATTGTTGTTATTTCTGTTTTGGTTATTACTATGGATTTAGATACAAAACGAGTGGGAGATTTAGCTAATATTTCAGGCTCTCTTCCTTCTTTTGCACTGCCTACTTTACATATTAATATGGAATCAATTTTACTTGTTCTTCCTTATTCAATTTTAGTAGCTTTAGTTGGTTTAATTGAATCTTTATTAACACTTTCTGTGTTAGATGAAATGGGTGGAAAAAGAGGAAGCGGAAACCAAGAATGTATTGCACAAGGAATTGGAAATGTTACTTGTGGTTTCTTTGGTGGAATGGCTGGTTGTGCAATGATTGGTCAAAGTATAATTAACTTTTCAAACAATGGTTGGGGTAGATTATCAGCAATTACCGCTGCATTATTATTGATTTCTTTTGTTGTTATTTTACCTGATTTTATTGCACTTATTCCTGTTGCTGTATTAGTTGGTATCATGTTTATGGTATCTATTGGTACTTTTGAATGGGAAAGTGGAAACAGATTCAGATATATGCCTAATTCAGACAGATTTGTTTTAATAATTGTTACAGCAATTACAGTGTATGCAGATTTGGCAATTGCTGTTATTACAGGTATTATTATTTCTGCTTTAGTATTTGCTTGGAATCATTCAAAAGTTAGCTCACGAACATTTTTAGATGATGATGGTAAAAAGATTTATGAATTTGATGGTCCTTTGTTTTTTGGTTCTACAACATCATTTTTTGAACTTTTTGACTTAAAACATGATCCAATTGAAGTAATTCTTGATTTTAAAGATGCAAGAGTTATGGATATATCAGGCGTTGAAGCTATTGATACTATTACTAAAAAATATGCTAATGCTGGAAAAAAATTAACCATTAGACATTTAAGTGAAGATTGTAAAAAGATTTTAAAAGATGCTGGTCCTTTTTGTACGTATGAAGAAAATGACCCTAAATATAAAGTTGCAATAGATTATTAATAAAATTAAAGGTTATGTCATTCAAAAAACATAACCTTTATTTAGAAAGCCTCAAATACAAATCAAAAATTCATTAATTTTGCATAAAAAAAAATTATCCGCTATACTTAATATAACAAAGGATATTTTATGGACATAAATAACATAACATCCCCCTCCACTCTTTATATTCAAAGACAAGATTCAAAATTACAAATTGATCAAATTGATAAAAAAGAAGAAAATAAATCTACCTTTGAGCGCAGCGATAATACAAATGCCACAAACTCTTTTTCATCGCAAGATGAATATAAAGATGAAACAAATAACATCAAAGCACAACTTAATTCCACTGCTTATTTAAACAAAGCATTATTGGAATCCCTATCGTATAAAGGATAAATATGGAAATTAACAGTAACATAAGCTCAATGTTAGCTACTCAACAAGAATTAGCACAAAATGCCGTGAATATATCAAAAATTGCTTCTGCTCTTGGTGATCCAGGTTTACAAGAAGTTTCATCATCATTATTAGAAGAAATTACAGAACAAATACCTTTGCAAATTTCTTATGAAGCAAATGCGGGTGTAATATCAACACAAAATGCGGTTCAAGATATATTATTAAATATAAAAGCCTAAAATGCAAAAAATAAATGTAGTATGTGCAACATGCTTGAAAATAAATAAGATTCCCAAAAAAGATTCTTATAAAAAAGCCTTATGTGGAGAATGTAAAAATTCTCTTTTGGAAAAAAATATTCTGGATGTAAACGAATACAATTTAGATCATATATTAATGAATTCTGATATACCAGTTATTATCGATTTTTGGGCACCCTGGTGTGGACCATGTAAGTCTTTTTCTCCTATCTTTGAAGAAACATCAAAATCTTTTGTTTTAAAAGCACTGTTTATAAAAATCAATACACAAGAAGAACAAAATATTGCACAAAAATATGGGATTCAATCCATTCCCACTTTAGTTATATTTAAAAATGCAGAAGAAATTAAAAGAGTTTCTGGACTTATTGATCCAACAAAACTCTCTATTTTAGTTCAAGATCATTTATAGCTTCTAATAATTCTTCAAGCTCATTTTCATTAAACACCATAATATTATGCGCTTGTAGTTTTTTAACACATAAGCCCATGCCATCAATTAATCTACCAGAAAAACTTCCATCATAAATCTGTTTGTTGCCACAAGAAGGGGATTTAGATTTTAATAAAGCAAAAATGATGTTTTCTTTCATGCATAAAGTAAGCGCTTTTAAAGCACCTTCTTCAAATTCTTTTGTAAAATCAATATTGGTAGAACTAAGAACCCTTTTATTATGAATCTCAGCAGCAGGCCTTGGAATGGGTAATCCCCCTTCTACTTCAGGACAAAAAGAGAAAATTTGGTGCGTATTTAGAATAGATTCAAAAAGTTTTGAATCTATTTTATTTCCTTTGGCATCGTATCGTACTTTCTCACCTAAGAGGCAAGAAGAAACAAGCAGTTTCACTAAACCAACATATCTTTATCAAAAAAGGTTGATGTTTGTACATTTTGAAAAGCTGCTTTCATAGAAACAAAAATTTGAGGATTTTCTTCTTCAAGTTTTGCTAACATTTTTTTCGTCTTTTCTCTTGTATGAGGCATTTTAATATCAAATCTCATAGCAGGACAGGCTTCATCTCCAATAACAGATATTTCATTTTTTAAAGCAAAAGCACGTAATTGCCCTTCTCTACAAAAAATCAAAGGCCGTATTATTTCCAAGCCATTTTCAGCTGTATATTTAGGAGGCATAGATCGTAAAGCTCCGCTGTACATAAAGTTCATAAAAAAACTCTCCATTGCATCATCTAAATGATGTCCAAGCGCTAATTTATTATATCCTTGGTCAAGTGCAGCTGAATATAAATATCCTCTTCTCATTCTTGAGAAAAAAGAACAAAAAGAAGAATTTTTTCTAATTTTATCCCCTGCTAATTCATATATTTTAGTATCAATGATTTCATGTTCAATTCCATGTTCATTACAATGTTTAGTTAAGAATTCTACTTCTTCTCCCATTCCATATGTAATAGTTATAGCTTTAAACTCAAAATTAAAAGGAGCAACTCTTTTTATATGATTTAAAGCATGAATAAGCGTTGTTGAGTCTTTTCCACCAGAAAAACCAACAAGTATCTTATCTCCTTCTTTAATAAGCCCATACTCGGCATTTGTTTTACCTACAAGAGAAGTTATTTTTTTACTTAATTCTATCACTTTCAAACTGTCCTAATATTTTTTTGCAATTATATCCAAATATCTAAATATTTACTACACAAAAAGGTTTTATACTGTAAATCATAGTAAAAGGATTTATCATGAAAATACTGTTTATCTTAAGTTTATTAAGCTCTCTTCTTTTCTCTCTTGAATTTAAAAGCAGTGAAAACAAAGTAACACTTATTGAATTATATACCTCTCAAGGCTGTTCATCCTGCCCTCCTGCTGATAAATGGTTATCAAGTCTTAAAAATAAAGAAGATTTATTTAAAACCTTCATTCCTATGGCTTTTCATATTACCTATTGGGATTTTTTGGGATGGAAAGATACATTTGCAAAAGAAAAATTTAACAATAGACAAAGATATTATTCATCAAATGTATGGAAAAAGAATTCTGTATATACCCCACAATTCATTATTGATGCAAAAGAATATAAACAATGGTTTACAAGTCAAGTATTTCCCCCTTTAAAATCATCTTATGCAGGAGTACTAAGTATAAATCTAGAAAAGAATACAATAGATATAAACTTCACACATAAAAATAAGAATTTAAATAAAAACGTGATTATTAATATCGCTTTATTAGAAAATGACTTTAATATATATATAAAAAATGGCGAAAATAAAAACAAAAATCTGGAACACGATTTTGTTGTTCAAAGTCTTGAATCACATAAATCAAACATTATAAATGGAAGATTTACACAAACGTATAAATATAAAATAAACACAAGAAAAAATAAAGTTTTAGTAGTTTTTATTTCAGATAAAAATGGAAAACAAATACAAGCAAGTGCTTCTTATCTATAATTTAGACTGTTTTCTTAAAATATTGGAAAAGAGAAGGTTTTTTATTTCTTATTTTGTAAAAAATAACTATAATTCTATAAATTTAATAAAAAGAAGATTTAATGACTATTGAAGAAATAGAAACATTTAAAAATACCGTTATAGAAACTATTTTACCCCATGCTAAATATATGAATAATGAACAAATTTTACAAATAATTGAAATGGCTCAAAAAAACAATGAAGAGCTTCCTTTTGGTTTTGGAAATATGTTATTTGAACAAATTATTGCACTAAAAGATTCAGTATAAAAAATATAAATTAAGAAAGTAAGTGAGAGTTTTAAAGTTAAGAAGAAGTATGAAATAAGTAAACTTATTTCATACTGTTTGTGTATACGTTTATTTACTTGCTTCTCTTGCCCCAATATTCCCATATCTGTGATATGAATGAGAAATACTTTGTTCAGAAAAATAATTCAATAATTCTAATCTACCCTCCATTAAAGGCTCTTGTCTTATGATAAAAACCAAGGTTTTAACACTTTCTTTAAATACAGCAGAAGATACTTTTTTAATATTAGAGTAAATAACTCTTTCATATTGTTTTATCGTTTTAATGAATGATTCTTCATTTTCAATAACAAGAGTATCAGAACTTGAAAAAAGTTCTAAAGAATTTTCTAAAAATACTTTTATATTTGCATCCTCACTCATTGAAACTGTAAAACTTACCTTAGCTACTCTAGAAGCTAGTATTCTAGATACTATTTCAAAAATACTGTCTTCTTTACTTACTCTAATAACAACCTTATTTAAAGGTAAGTATCTAAAGTGATTGTCTTCTCCTCTAACTTTCGCATAATCTTTTTCAAGAGAAAACTCATTTTCATAATTTTCTTCATACGATTGATAAGCAGCTTCTAATTTATTAAAATCACTTTTATTTGAAGATATTGAAGCACATCTTTTTAGAAAAGAACTCAAATCACTTTTATATTCTTTTTTAGCCTTAGGAAGCGTTTTTTCAGCAATATCAACGAATTGTGTAATATAGTTATAAAAACCAGCCTTACGCCCAGCTCCTATAGCAGATTTTCCCATTCCACCAAAAGGCTGACGTAAAACAATAGCACCCGTAGTTCCTCTATTAATATAAAGATTCCCCGCTTTTAAATTTTCTCTCCAGTACGATACTTCTCTTTCATCTAAAGACTCAATTCCAGATGTTAAGCCATAACCTGTAGCATTTACAATCTTTACAGCATGTTTTAAATCAGACGCTTTTATAACAGCTAGTACAGGTCCGAATAATTCATTCATATGAATAAAACTACCTTCACTTACTCCCCATTTAATTCCTGGACTTAACATATAAGGATTATCATTTACATATTTAGGCTCTAGTGCCCATTCTTCTTCGCCTTCTAATGAAGAAATTGCTTTTTCTAAATTTCCACTTACTTTATTAGCCAAGGTTCCAATTGCATTTTTAAAATCCCAAATTGATCCTACATTTAGTGATTTTGCAGTATCTATTAGCGCTTTTCTAAAATTTTTATCATTATAAACTTCTTCTTCTAATACTAAAAGAGAAGTTGCGCTACATTTTTGCCCTGAGTTTTTAAAAGCAGATAAACACACATTTTTAACCGCTTGTTCTCGATCTGCCATATTAGTAACTATAGTCGCATCTTTTCCACCTGTTTCAGCAGATAAAAACAAATCGTTTCTTGTTTCTAACATAGAAGCAGCCGTATCTTCTCCCCCTGTTAAAATCAAGAAATCAATATCTTTATTAGGAATTAAAAATTCTCCTGCAAGTGCACCTGGACAAGGCAAAAATTGTAATACATTCTTAGAAATTCCAGCATCCCAAAAACACTTACACATCTCATAAGAACATAAAGCAGCAACAGAAGCAGGTTTAATAATAACCGTATTTCCAGCAGCTAATGAAGCAGCAACCCCACCCATAGGAATAGCAATAGGGAAATTCCAAGGTGGTACAACAACACCTACTCCTTTTGCTTTTAACTCTAAGTTTTCATAAGCATCAAAATGTCTTATAGCATGAGTATAAAATTCAATAAAATCAATCGCTTCAGATACTTCTACATCAGTTTCAGTAAATACTTTACCAACTTCAGCAGCTGCAACCCCAATTAAATCATCTCTTCTCTCACGTACTTTTATAGCCACTTTTTTTAAAGCTTCATGTCTTTGTTCATGAGATAAATCTCTCCACCCATCTTTATCTGCTCTTGCAACGTCAACGGCTTTTTTAATATCAGCTTCTGTTGCTAATGCAAATTTACCAGCAAGAACACCTTCTTCAAATTGTGATTTGTCAATAGCCTCATAAATTTTACGATCACCTACTAAATCTTCTCCTCCAACAACAACAGGAGCAATTTCATGTTTACTAGCGTTAGATTTTTTCCATTTTTTAACAATATTTTGTGCCCACTCATGATTTTTACTTAAAATAAAATCCGTATCTGCTTCAGCATGATAAGAATTTGTATCATAAGAAGAATTTGAAAATTTATTCCATTTTTCTTCTAATCTGTTTTGTGTTCTTTTACTACCTACAAAAGATGTTTTTTCTACTTCAAAACTTTCTACAAAAAGTTTTTCTTGCATTTTCCAATCACTTGAATCCACTGTTAAACCAAAAGAATATCTTATAAAGTTATCAGGTCCTGTATTTTCATCCAATCTTCTAACTAAATAAGCAATAGCATTGGTAAACTGTTCTTTAGAAGCAGTAGGTGCATATAAAATCACTTCTTTTGAAATCTCTTTTATAGCAAGTCGTGCAGATTCACTCATACCCTCAAGCATTTCTAAGCTATGAAATTCCCCCGTATTATTATCGTCAGCTAATACAGTTGCATAAGCCAATTCAAATAAGTTATGAGAAGCTGTTCCTATATGCATATATTGAGCATTGTTTTTATCAAGTGCATAATTTACCATTCGTTTGTAATTTGAATCTGTATCCGCTTTATCTATATAAGTAACCATTTCCCAATGTTTTTGAGAGGCTTCGGTTTCTTCCATTTCCATGTTAGCACCTTTAACCAATCTGAACTTAATAGCAGAACCACCATTTTGAACTCTGTTTCTTGCCCAGTCACATAAATCTTGTTGCCAAAGGTAAGAATCAGGTAAATAAGCTTGTAATACAATTCCAGCATACAAATCTTTGAATTCTTCTTTTTCAAGAGTCTTTTTAAATACAGCCACTGTAATTGCTAAATCTCTGTACTCTTCCATATCAAGATTTACAAATTTATACTCTTTTTTTCCATTAAAATTAATAAAAGTGTTTTCTTTAGCCACTCTATAAATTTTTGTTAATTTTTCAACCAATATATCTACTGTATTATCAAAATCTAAAGGATTAATTTGAGAAAAAATAGTAGAAATTTTAATTGATAAATAATCTACATCAGGGTTTTTTAAAGCTTTAATATACTTATCCATTCGCTCGCCCGCTTCTTCTTCTCCAAGAACTACTTCCCCAATAAGATTAATATTAACTCTTGTACCTTCTTTTTTTCTTTTTTGTAAATGAGCAGAAAGAAATTTTTCCTCGCCTTTAATTACAACTGTTTTAGTATCTTCTCTTATTTGATTCACAAATAAAGGAACAGAGATATTGGGTAAGTATTTCCCTATGTTTTGGAAAAGATATAATAATGTTTTATCTTTTGTTGTAAAAAAATGTGCCATTCCATGTTTTTTTAACAAAAAACAAATTTGATTAGCAACTCTAGCATTAGATTCAGCTCTAAAACATTGATCCATCAACTCTATTAACAAAGCCTTGTCTTTTGGCTGTTCTAACATCTTATTCATTTTAATATAAAATACTCTGTCAAAATCACTTACAAGTTCTGTAGCTCTGTTTTGCCATTTAGCTGCAAGTTTTATTGCCGAATTGATAAGCTCAATATTTTTTTCCATATTATTATTCCTTAGTTATTTATCAGTACTACTTTTAGTACTACCTTTTAATAATTATCTCACAGTAATACTTATAATAAGCTTATAAGAGTATTCCTTAATGATAATTTTAAGCTATATTTTCTAGTTAAAGAAATATGTTAATAAGGAAGTATCTTGGACAGTGGAAATAAAGTAAAATTTCTTAGAAATGCTTAGATAAAAGTCATGTTTTAATCAAATAAGAATATTTTGGGCTTAGATAAATATATGGGAAAAGTATTTATAGATATAGTAGAAAAATTTTAGAAGCTTCAAATTAAAAAATATGAAAGCCTAAAATTATACGGAAAAAAGATTTATTAGAAAGTTGGTTCTATTAGATAACAAGCGATACACCATTCACCAGTACCTTCAATTATATTAATATCTCCTCTTTTAAATGTAGAGGTAAGTCCATTATGAGAAGAAACAATAGCATCAAAACTGGAAATAATTTCATCCAATCGTTTTTGGGTTTTTTTTCGTGCAAGATTTGAGATATCTAGATAAAAAGCGAATATTCCGTAATCCAAACTTGAATCTTCTTTTTTTTCTCGCTCTAACATAATACAAATTCTTTTAATTTGATTTTTATATTCATCTTGAGCATTTCTAACCCCATTTTGAATACTCATTATAACCCGCGATACAGAATCATTATCACTAAGATGTGTAAATCGTTCATCAAGAGTTAAACAAAATGTTCCTTGTGCCAAATTATTATCTTTCATAAAAGCTTTATACGAAGTACGTGAGCTTAAAGAACAACGTAAGATATCTGCAAGCGTTGCATCCATAAATATCTCTGGTTTATCTTCTAATTTGGCAATTTCTTGTGCAATATGCACTCTTAAAAAATTATTAGGAGCAGTTGAAAGGTAGAGTTCATCACAAGTCCAAGAAGTGTAATTTTCTTTAGAACAAAGAATACCTCTTAGTACAGCATCTACTACATCCTTTTTTTCAGGAAAAATATTGTTTTTAGTCAACATAATTTTCATCCACTTCGTCAATAATTCCACTCTCAAATAAAATATCTTCAATAAGCCTATTCTTAGACACGTTTAGCTCTTTTGACAAAATAATCAAGGCTTTATCCAAGCGCTTATCAATTTTAATAGTTATTTGTGAAATTTCTTTTTTATTTTCACTTGCGTGTTTTTGAATAACATTTTTAATAATATTTCTAGAGTTTTTAAGTTTTGCCATTTTAATCCTAAGATAATTTAAGTAGTACTTTTTAAACTACTTTTAATATAGTAATTATTTCACATTTAAACTTAATTAAAACTTATTACAAAAAAATACTCATTTGAAAGTAGTAACAATTAAAGCAGAATATGCAGAAACAGTGTATTCGTGATTAAGGCAATATTTTGTTACAGATTAATATATTTTTTTACAACATCTACCAAACCATTTATGATCTGATCTGAAATTTGTAAGGCTTCTTTTTCATTACCTTCTATTATCGCATCAATTAATTTCATATGAGTATTTGCCGATTTTTGTAAATCTTCTATGCCTTTAAAATAATACCAAAAGCGTCTAGACCTCACATGTAATGGGCTTGTAGCCTTACTTGCAAATTCATTTCTTGCGGTTTTAAAAATAAGATTATCCATTTCTTTGTCAATACGTAAAAATGCTTCCACATCATTTGCATCAACGGCTTCTTGCATATGGTTTTTAAATTCCTGAATATGTTCTTTTTCAAAAGTAGTAGCATATTTAGTCGCTCGTGAAATTAATAAACTGTCTAAAACTCTTCTGGTTTCTAAAATAGCCAATTGGTTTGTCATATTAATATCTGATATTTCTATACCACGGCGTGGAATTATATTTATTAAACTTTCATAAGATAATTTTAGTAAAGCTTCTCGTAAAGGTGTACGAGAGACTCCAGTTAAAGACATCAACTCTTTCTCTGAATAGGTCTTTCCTGGTTCTAATTTAAGTGTTACTAAAAATTCTTCTAGTATTATATACGCTTTATTTGATAACTTATTTTCTGGCATTTCAGTCCTTTATCTTAAAAAAAATCCATATTTCAATTCATCGTCTTCATCTATTAAAAAGTTATGCTCGCCTGTAATATATGCATTCCCACTTACTTCTGGAATAATAGCATCAAACTGTCCATATTTTAATGCTTCCAGGACTTTTACTTCAAAACTCGTATTTAAAATACTTTCAATAATAATTGAGTGATTTTTTTCTAATTCATTTTTTTTATAGTGTATTGCTGCACGTCCAGATACACCAGAACCCGTGGGACTTCTATCTACTTCACCATTTGCAAATACACAAACATTTTTAGAATGTACGTCTGATTTGTTTGAGATAAAAATAGTTCCATATAAAAAACTTAAATCTTCTTCAAAAGGATGTTTTATATTGTCTTTTGTTTCTACTATACTTTTTTTAATTTTTTTCCCATAAGTGATAATTTTATCATAATTATTCTTATCTAAACTAAGGCCTATTTCGTCCGCATCTATATAAGCATAGAAAGCCCCTCCATATGCCAAATCATAAGTAATTTCACCTAAATCTGTAACTTCGATTTTTTCATTTAAAGCAAGAACAAAAGAAGGTACGCATTTAAAGCTTACTTTTGTTACTTCTCCTTCATCATTAATATAAGCACTGGCATGTAAAACCCCGCAAGGCGCATCTATTGTAATATGTGTTATTGGAGCAGTTACTTCAACCCAGTTTTGAAGTACTGCTAATTTAGTAATGGCAATAGTTGCATGTCCACACATAGTACTGTACCCTTCATTGTGCATAAAAATAACCCCAAAATCACAGCCCTTAGTACAAGCTTCAGTTAAAATTACTCCATACATATCTGCATGGCCACGTGGTTCAAACATCAAAGCTTTTCGTAAATGATCAAGATGTTCTTTGGTATAGTTTCTTTTTTCTAGAATACTCTTACCTTTAAGCGTAGGATAACCATCAATAATAACACGTAAAGGCTCGCCTCCTGTGTGCATATCAATTGTTTTAATGCTTAATGCATTGTTATAAGACAATTTACTTTGTTTTATTTTATTTAATATATTCATTTTCTCTCTTTTTAAAGAAGTATTTTAAAGCTTGATTTATTATAAAAATAACACGTATAAAAGGATATTTTACTGTTAAGTAAAACAGTAAAAATACTTATCCTAGAATATATCTGTAATATAATTAGATACAAACAAAAGCGAGAATCGCTTTTATTTAATACATGTATATACAGCTTTTCCCAAAACATCCATAATAGGTTCAATTCCAAGTCCAGGTTTAGAAGAAGCAGACATTTTTCCATTTACTCTTTTAGGAGCTCCTGTTGCAAATGTTACCGGGGTATAAGAATTAAAATCTGTTGATGAAAATCTAAAACGCTCAGGCGTTGAATGCGCTAATTGAGAAATAGCTGCGGTTACAATATCTCCACCCCAAGAATCCTCAATAGTCATAGGAAGGCCTAAGTTCACACACAAATCTCTTATTTGTCTGGCTTTAGTAAGTCCCCCTACTTTTGAAATCTTAAGATTAATACAATCCATTGCACTGTCATTTTCTGCACGTAAAAGCGTTAACATGTCATTGATATTTTCATCCAGAATAAAAGGAAGTGTAGTATTGTTTCTAACTTTAATAGATTCTTCATAAGACAAACAAGGTTGCTCAATATAAACATCAATATCTTTAACTGCATTAACAACGCGTATTGCTTCATGTGCTTTCCAGCCAGTATTAGCATCAGCTACCAAAGTCTCACCCTCTTTTAATACTTCTGAAACAGCTTTAATTCGTTTGATATCTTCAACAGGATCGCCACCTACTTTTAACTGAAACTTTCTATATCCTTCTTTTCTATATCCAGATACTTTTGCTGCCATTTTTTCGGGACTTTCTTGAGAAATAGCTCTGTATAATTCTATTTCATCACCATGTTTACCACCCATTAAATCACAAATACTTAAATTAGCTTTTTTACCCAATAAATCCCAACATGCCATATCAATAGCTGATTTGGCATAGTTGTGTCCTATTAATGCTTCATCCATTACTTTATTAATTAAACCGTAATTACTGGGATCAAGACCAATTAAATGAGGTGCTATTTCTTCTATTGCAGCTCTACAACCTTTTGCATGAGCAGGTAAATAAAATGGCCCTAAAGGACAATTTTCTCCCCACCCCATATAAGATGTATCTGTTTGTATACATACAATAGTTGAATCAAAAACATCAACATACTTACCACTGGCCCAAGAGTATCTACCTTCATGTAAGGGTAAATCTACTTGATATACTAAAATATTTGTAATTTTCATAGTTTTCCTTTGTATAAACATATTTCACTCTTTTTAAAAAAAGAATGAAATATATTTATACGAAACCTTGAGTGTTTCGTATAAATTCGATATATATTATTGTAGTACTTTTGATAAGAATTGTTGTGTTCTTTCTTTTTGTGGATTTGAAATAACCTGAGAAGGAGGTCCAAATTCTTCAATAACACCCTTATGGAAAAAAGCAACATTATCTGATACTTCTCTTGCAAATGCAATTTCGTGAGTAACACATATCATTGTCATTCCTTCTTTTCTTAAAAGTCTTAAGGTATCTAGTACTTCTCCTACTAATTCAGGATCTAAAGCAGATGTAATTTCATCAAAGAGCATGTATTCAGGCTCCATAGCTAAAGCACGCGCAATAGCAAGACGCTGTTGTTGCCCACCTGACATACGACCAGGATAAACATTAAACTTATCTCCTAATCCCACATGATCAAGCTGTTCTTTTGCAATTTTTTCTGCTTCTGCTTTGCTTTTTCCCAATACAATTTGTGGAGAAAGTGCCGCATTTTCTAATACAGTCAAATGAGGAAAAGAATTCCATTGTTGAAAAACCATTCCAATCTTTTGTCTTAAGGTATTAATATTAGTACTTTTATCGTGAACAGAAATTCCATCGACTAAAACTTCGCCTTTTTGAATACTTTCAATAGCGTTTATACAATAAAGCATTGTAGATTTTCCAGAACCAGAACCTCCAATAACGGAAAGAACTTCTCCTTTTTTAACTGTTAAATCAATACCTTTTAACACTTCTAAATCTCCATAAGACTTATGTACTTTCTTTAATTCAATCATACTTTTAATTTCCTTTCTAACTTAGCTGCATACAATGAAATAGGATATGAAATAATAAAATAAAACAAACCAATTCCTAATAATAATAACAGTGCTTCATTTGTTTTTGCTATTAATTCTTCTGTTGTTTTCAACAACTCTAAGTACCCAATAACAGAAATCAATGCTGAATCTTTAATAACAGATAAAACAATTGATATCCATGAAGGGAATACTGCTCTAAGACCTAAGGGAAAAACAATATATCTGTAATCTTGCCAATACGTCATTCCTAAGGATCTGGCCGCTCTTCTTGTTGTTTCAGGGACACATTCAATTCCTGCACGTACTACTTCTGTTACAAAAGCAGAAGTATAAGCAGATAAAATAATAGCTCCTACCCAAAAAACAGATATTTCAATTTCTAAAATTCCCATAAAAGAATAAAATAAAATAAGTTGAATAATTAAGGGAACTGAACGTAAAATATCCAAAAAACCACTTAATATTATATTTCCAAAGGTTCCCATATTAACCTTCATCCAACCAAATATTATTCCAAAAAATGTTCCAATTACAATAGAAACAAAAGAAATGTAAATCGTTCGCTCTAATCCTTCTAATAAAAATACTAAATCATAATATGTTAAAGACGATGCTTTTACTGATACTACAGTTTGATAAACAGCATATAAAAAAATTGAACTATAAATAAGATATTTTATTTGTTTATTAGTCATTATGCATCTCCTTTAAATATTTTATGTGCTAATAATTTTGCTAAAAGCAGTGTACCTTTTGCAATAACAAAATACATTACAGCTGCTACTAAATAAAATTCAAAGGTTCTAAAAGACAGAGATTGTAATTGATCAGTTTTCCCTGTAAGTTCTAACATTCCAACCAAAGTACCTAAAGATGTCATTAATATTGACCAAATCATTTGATTTGTCATTGGATGATATACCACTTTAAAAACCTGAGGTAAAATAATATATCTATAGGCTTGAAAAGTAGTCATACCTAAAGATCTTGATGATGCCATTTGAGTATGTGGTATTGATGCAAATCCTCCTCTTAATGTTTCAGCTAAATAACCTGCGTTATTAAAAATAAGCGCCATCATTACTGCCAAATAAGGACTTAAATGAATACCAAATGCTCCTAAACCAAAATATGCCATGTATATTTGAAACAATGCAGGTGTATTTCTTGCAATCTCAATCCAAATAATACTGGGTGTTCTATATAATTCATTTGAACTGTCTTTTCCTAAGGATAAAAAAACAGCGAAAAACAAACCAACAATCATAGATATAACTGCAACTTCTATTGTAACCATTGCAGCACTTAACATCTCGGGAAAAACGTTCCAGACGGTTATCCAGTGAAATGTGTAATCAAAATCAAACATTACTAATCCTTCTTTGTTTAAAAATCAAGAGCAAAAGCTCTTAATTTTTAGTAATAAATACCATCAACAGTTAATTTTCTAACAGGACTATTTCCGTAAAACATTTTGTTAAGTTCTTTATATCTTCCAGATCTTACTTGTTGGTGAATAAATAAGTTCATGTAATTAATCATTCCATATTCTGTTCTTTTTACAATAATTGATACAAAATCATCAAATCCAGGAACAAAAGGACCTGCTTTATAATCTTTGTACTTAGGAAGTTTTAATAATTCAACAATAGTAGTATCTGTTGTAATAATTGCATCTGCTTTACCTTGTAAAAGTGCTAAGTGAGTATCACTTTCTTTTTTAGAAGAAAAATAGTTTGATGAATCCCAACCATTTGCTTTAGCATTTTTCAAAAATTCAGTTTCAGGAGTTGTACTTAAAGCAGCAGTAATTTTTTTACCTTTTAAGTCTTTAAATTCTTTAATTCCAGAATCTTTTTTAACCATAGCTTGTAATTTAAATACAAAATAAGGCATTGTGAAACCAGCTGATTTAGCTCTTTGTAATGTATCAGACGTTGATCCAATTACAACATCCACTTTTCCTGCATTTAATGCTGGAAGTCTTTGAGCAAAAGACATAGATTTAAGCTCTAATTTAACACCCAAAGCTTTTGCTAAATCTTTACAATATTCAACATCAAACCCTGCTGGATTATTTTTCGCATCTCTGTATCCCATTGGTGGGAAATCAAGAACAACTCCACATCTAATTGTACCCTTAGAAAGAATTTTATCCAACTTGTCTGCACTTGCACTTGTAGCCCCAAATGCTAAAACCGATACTGCTAAAAACGCCAATTTTTTTACTATATTCATCATTTTTCCTTTATTTGTGTAATATGTTTAGTCCTAATTTAACGATGTTGTTCCATCTCCTTTATTTTAAGATTAATATTTATTTAAAAAAATAAGTACTACTTTTAGTACTACCTAATAAAAATTATCTCATAGTAAGACTTATATTAAGCTGAAGAACTGCAAAATAGTGTTCCTTTCACTTCAATATATATCTCCATAATAATCAATTATTTATTCCTTTTTTATTTTAAAATTAAATTTAAAACCTATTGATATCCATTTTAGATATATCTAAATCACAGGCTGTGTTATTAATTAAATCACAAATAATTTTTCCAGTTGCTGGGCCTAAAGAAACTCCCATCATCGCATGACCAGTAGCTACAAAAAGATTTTTGATGTTTTTATCTTTTCCAATATAAGGTAAACCATCAGGGGAACAAGGTCTTAATCCTGCCCACAAATCTTTTCTGTCTTCTTTTTTAATATCTAAATTATTAATATAAGAATTCGCAGCTTTTGTTATATTTGTGATTCTTCTATCATTTAAAGACAAATCAACTCCTGCTAACATCATAGTACCACCAAATCTCACATAAGAGTCATAAGGGCTAACCGCAACTTTTTGCTCCGCTAATATTAAAGGTGTTGAAAAGTTTAAAGAAGGGTTTTTATCAACTTTAAAAGAAAATCCCTTTCCTGCTTCCATACTTAGATTTAAATTGAGTTTTTTTGCAAATTTAAAAGTAGCAATTCCCGCTGTAAAAACAAAATTATCAGCAGAAATAGATTCATCTTTAGAAGAAATAGAGACGATTTTATTGTTTTGAATATTAACATCTTCAATTTCACAGTTTTCATATATTTTGACATTATTATCTTCTAAATATTTTTTAATACTCATCATAAAATCATAAGGCTGTAAAATGGCATCACTTTTAAAGTAACTAGCACCAAGGGCATTAAAAGAAACATTAGGTTCAAGTTTTTTTATCTCATCCAAACTTAAAATTTGCGCATCTAATGAAAGCTCTTTTGCTTCACTTACTAACTTTCTTTCTTCTTCTAGAGTTTTTTCTTCTTTACACAACATTAACAAACCATTTTGTTTTAAAGAAAAATTCAAATCATCACTTTTTTCCAAGTCTTTATATAAAGACAAAGAGTACAAATTTATATCTCGTAAAAAATACTTATTATCATTTACATGTTTTTTAGTACAAAACATATTAAATTTAATAAGCCATTTTACTAAATCCATATCAAAACGAGGTTTCAAAAAAAAGGGAGAATTAGGATTTAACATCCATTTAAATCCTTTTTTTAAAATTCCTGGATTTGCAAGGGTTTCAAAATGACTGGGAACAATAAGTCCTGCATTTCCATAAGAACATTCTCTTCCAAGATCAGAACTATCATAAATACTTACTTCATGTCCACTTTTATGCAAATAATAAGCACAACAAAGTCCAGAAATTCCAGCTCCTACAATTACAACACTGCTCATCTTAAATTACCACAAAACCGTGAGCATAAGGATCATCATCATCAATAGTAATAGTATTTAGACCTGTGATTTTTGCCCATCCCTCAACAGAAGGAATGATTGCATTAAATTTACCTAATTTTATTTCTTCTTCAATGCGACCTATAAATTTAGAACCAATAAAACTTTCATGAATAAATTCATCCCCTTGTTTTAGTTCTCCTTTTGCGTATAACTGCGCCATTCGTGCAGATGTTCCTGTTCCACAAGGTGATCTGTCAATAGCTTTGTCTCCATAAAAAACAGCATTACGTGCACTTGAGCTAGAATCTATTGTTTTTCCTGTCCATTCAAGATGAGACAGTCCATTAATGGTTTCATTAAGAGGATGAATAAAAGTATATTTTTCATTGATTTTATCTCTTAATTTTTTACTCATTGAAATTAAAGCTGCTGCTGTAAAATTTTCAATACCTGAAAAGTTTTTTTGAGGATCAATAATGGCGTAAAAGTTTCCACCATAAGCTACATCAAATTTTAGCTCACCCAGTTCTTCACACTCTATACTTAAGTTCTGTGAGTGCAAAAAAGAAGGAACATTAACGATTTTTACAGATTTAACTCTGTTCATTTCATCTTTTTTATATGTTGCAATTACCAAACCAGCAGGAGTTTCTATTCTCAATACTCCTTGTGTTTTAGGAGTAATTATTTCTTTTTCAATTAATACAGTAACCGTTCCAATTGTTCCATGTCCACACATAGGTAAACACCCACTTGTTTCAATAAATAGAATAGATACATCAAAATCATCGCTGCTTGGCTCAAATATTATTGTTCCACTCATCATATCATGACCACGTGGTTCAAACATAAGCCCTGTTCTAATCCAATCAAATTCTTTTAAAAAGTGCTGCCTTTTTTCACTCATATTAGCACCTTTTAATAAAGGTGCTCCTCCTAAAATAACTCTAACAGGGTTTCCACAAGTATGTGCATCTACGCAAAAAAATGTTTTACATGACATAGTTTCTCCTACATAATTTATAATATTTAATTTTTATCTATTAATTTTTCTTTTACTAATATTGCCGCTGCTAAATCTTCCAGCGCATGGCCAACAGATTTAAATAAAGTAATTTGTTTATTATTGTTTCTACCTAAGTGTTTTTTTCTGCTTAAGTCAAATAAATCAGCTTGTATGTCATTTTTATTAATAGTACCTTGTTCTAAAGGAATTTTAAGATCACCTGTTTCTTTTAAAGCCATAGGTGTATCAATAAAAATATCAACTTTTTTGATCAAAGCATCGTTGGCTTCTCTCATATCTGGTTTATAAGCCCCAACTAAATCTATATGTTGCCCTTCCACTAGGTTTTCACCTAAAACAAGAGCTGTTTTACTTAAGGTCGCACAAGAAATAATATCTACTTTTGAAATAACTTCCAAAATTGTTTCAACGGCTATAATGTTAAATTCATTTTTTAATTCATTTGCTATTTTTTTTGCTTTGTTAATATCTCTTCCCCAAACAAAAACATCTTTTATAGGTCTTACACTTGCATGTGCACGTATAAGTTCAATGCTTAAAGCACCAGTACCTATCATTAATAAAGAAGAAGAATCTTTTCTTGATAAAAAAGAAGATCCTAAAGCAGAAGAAGCAGCAGTTCGTTTAGCTGTAAGCGCTTTACCATCTAAAAGAGCATCTAATTTCCCATTTTGGGCATTAAATAAAAGATAAATTCCTTGAATTGAAGGCATATCGTATTTTGCATTATTTGGACTAACGGTTACAACCTTTACGCCTAGACTTTCACTTTCTTTCCACGCAGGCATTAATAAAAGTGTAGAGTCAATACCTTCTTTTGGGTTTTTGAAATCATGATGATGTCTTGGAGGCACAATACTATCTCCAATAAAAGCACCCTTTAGTGCTTCTATTAAAGAAGGATAGTTTAAAACACCATCTATTTCTTCTTTAGTATAAAATCTCATAGACTTTCATTTGAATAAGAATCATCTACCATTCTTAAAATTTTTAATTCATTTTCATCTCTTAATTCTAGAGGTAAAAGTGAAACTGGGCAATCTTGAAAACAAACAGGTCTAACAAATCGTTTAATTGCTCCAGTACCTACAGAGGTAAATCTTGCATCTGTTGCAGCTGGGAAAGGACCTCCATGTTGCATAGAATGACATACTTCAACACCTGTGGGAACAGAATTAAATAATATTCTTCCCGCTTTGTTTTCAAGCGCATAAATAAAAGACGAAAACTCATCCATTTCATGATCTTCACCCATAACAGTAGCAGTTAATTGCCCTTCTAAAGACGTAATAACGTTCATTAACTCTTCTTTATTTTCACATTCAACTAAGAGTGAATAAGGTCCGAATACTTCTTCTTGTAAAGTAGGATTTTTAATAAACTCGCTTCCTGCTACACTTGCAACAATAGCTTTTCCTTCACTAATCATTCCATCTTCTAAAGCCTGTGCAATTACTGTTGTTCCATGTTGAGCTATTGCTTTGTCTTTATTTTCTTTATAGGCTTTAGCAATTGAGCTTGAAAGCATAGTTGCAGGTTTTACTTTTTCTATTTCTTGCGCTAAATCTTTCTTAAATTCTTCTAGTTTTTCATCTTTTAGTGCAATAATAAGTCCAGGGTTCGTACAAAACTGTCCTGCACCCAAAGTAATAGAAAAAGCATAAGAAGCTGCTAATTTTTTTGTATCATTTAAAGCTGATGGTAAAAATAAACACGGATTAATACTTCCCATTTCTGCGAAAACTGGAATGGGGTGTTTTCGTGTATTTGCCAATTTATACAGTTCCATTCCTGCATAAGTAGATCCCGTAAACCCTACAGCACAAACAGCATCATGCATTACAATTTGCTGTCCTACCACACGTCCGCTACCATGTAACATAGAAAAAGTACCAGAAGGCATATCACATTTTATTACTGCTTTAATAATAGCACCTGCTACTAATTCAGAAGTTCCTGAATGTGAGCTATGTGCTTTTACAATTACTGGACATCCTGCTGCTAATGCAGATGCTGTATCTCCTCCTGCACAAGAAAAAGCCAAAGGAAAATTACTAGCTTCAAAAACAGATACTACACCCAAAGGTCTAAGCATTTTTCTTAAATCATTTCTAGGAAGGGGAGCTCTATTTGGCAAGGCTGTATCTATTGTAGCTTCAACCCAAGAACCCTCTCTTAATAAATTTGCGAACATTTTAAGTTGTCCTATTGTACGGCCTCTCTCACCTTCAAGTCTTGGTCTTGGAAGATTAGATTCACTCATTACTCTAAGTATTAACTCATCACCCAAATTCATTATTTCTTCCGCAATTGTTTCTAAAAAAACGGCTCTTTGTATTTGTGATTTTTGTTTATACACAACAAAAGCACTAGATGCTAAATCTAAAGCTTTAGAAACTTCATTAGAAGTTGCATGACTAAAATCACCTTCTAATGCAATATTGCTGTTAATATCATATATTTTATTACTTTTATCGCCTTGTGCTGATAAATCATTTCCAATAAAGTTTTTGCCATGTATACTCAAATTAAATCCTTTTATTTTTGTCTTTTTTTATAGTGTTGGTAATTTGGTCTGTTTTTTAAACCAGTATCAATTATAGCTTAAACTGCTTTTCTTTCTTCTCCATATCTACTTCATCATTAGAAGTGAACTTTGTTGTTACTGCTTGATATACTCCAATAAAATCACAAGTCATATTAATCCTTTTATTTGTATTTAATTAATATAGTAATATTATGTCGGATGTAATATATGTCTGATATATCAACTGATATATCAGAAGTATATCATATAGAATTTTACTTTTAACTTAAAGAATCCTGAAATAATTAAAAAGGCAATAAATGAAGAATCAAAGGCTTGCGTATATTTATGCATTAATAGCTGTATTTCTATGGTCCACAGTAGCAAGTGCATTTAAAATATCATTGGAATATTTAAACCCCTCTCAACTACTGTTTTATGCAGCACTTTTTTCGATTCTCACCTTGTTTTCAATATTAATATATCAGAACAAAACAGCTCTTATACTTATACATATTAAAAATAACTTTTTAATGATAGTATTTTTAGCTATTTTAAATCCTTTTTTATTTTATCTTGTATTGTTTAAAGCCTATGATTTATTACCTGTTCAAGAAGCACAAACAATAAACTATACGTGGGCATTAACTTTAAGTTATTTATCCATTCCATTATTAAAACAAAAATTACATCTAAGAGATTTTATAGCTGGAATTATTTGTTATTTTGGAGTATTAATTATTGCCACCAAAGGCAGTCCTTTTTCTTTAGAGTTTACAAGTACGCTAGGAATAATTTTGGCTTTAAGTTCAACTGTATTTTGGGCCTTGTATTGGATTTATAATACAAAAATCACTGTAGACCCAGTTGTAGGTCTATTTTGTAATTTTTTACTCTCTTTTCCTTTTATTTTACTTTATATTTATTTTGATGAGGGTTTTATTCTTCCAGAAATAAAAGGTTTACTAGGGGCTTTTTATGTAGGTTTATTTGAAATGAGTATTACATTCTTATTTTGGCTAAAAGCGATGAAAGAAACAATTTCAACGTCAAAAATTGCTAATTTGATCTTCATAGCACCCTTTATTTCATTACTTCTTATTTATTTAATATTAGATGAAAAAATTCTTTTTTCAACGCTAATAGGTCTATGCTTAATAATAATGGGACTATTATTACAGCAGATTAAGAAAAAATCATAAAATATTTTTTATAAAGTATCTTTGATTGTTCTTTCCAAGTTCAAGTTTCATATCAAATACCTTGGAAATATTACTAGAGTTAAGTAAGTCTTCTTTTTTTCCTTGTTTATATATTTGATTCTTGGCTAAAAGTGCTACATGTGTGATTTCTTCAAATATTTCTTCCAAATGATGTGTAATAATAATAATGCTTAATTTTTTACTTAATTTTCGTAAAAGCTTAGTAAACTCATGTTGTGCTTTAATATCTAAGCCTGTACTTGGTTCATCTAATATCAAAGCTTTTGGTTGATGTATTAACGCTCTTGCAATTAAACACTTACGTAACTCTCCCGTTGACATTTCATAGGCTTTTTTATCTTTCAAGTTTTCAATAGACAATTCTTTTAAAATATCATTTGTTTTTTGTATTTGTTCTTTTGTATATATATGATGAAGCATTTTCCCTAAACTTGAATAAAAACCAGACATAATAATCTCAAAAGCACTTGAATTTCTCGCATTATAGATAAAATCATTTTGTAAATTAGTGCTTACTATTCCTAAATGATTTTTCAATTTACTAATTTCCCAACGCTCTTGATCAAAAACTTCTTTTTTAAAAGCAGTATACGTATTGGGGTACAAATCATTAGACATAAGTTTCAGTAAGGTTGTTTTTCCTGAACCATTGCCTCCTAAAATAACCCAATGTTCACCCTCTTGTATTTTTAAATTTAAGTTTTTTAAAATTAAATACCTATAGTCATACCCAATATTTACATTTTCAAAATTTATAATATTCATTTTAATCCTTCAATTTATACTAATACTTTTTTGTTAATTATTCTTAAAAAGTATAAAACTCATCTTTAAATATTTATTTTTTTTCTTTTTTTGCAATAAAAACCAGAAATATTCCAAAGATTATCACGGAAGAAATCAATAAAAATTCAAAAGTAAGTATTTCATTAAAAACCACTGAAGATATCATCACAGCTAAGACGGGTACTAATAATAAAAAAGGTGTAATAAAAGAAATATCTTGATACTTAATCAACCATGCCCATAAACCATGACCCATAATACTACTTCCAATAACAGTAAACAACAAAGAAAACCATGTAATATTATTTTCAATAGCTAAAACAGAAGAAAAATTTTCATTATTCATTAGCATTAATATATATAAAAAAGGTAGTCCTAATAAAGAGGTGTATGCAATAATTCCAAAAGGAGATAAATGCTTAATTTTTTTTACTAAGATAAAATACAGACCCAGAAAAAAAGCAGAAGCGGTTCCAATTAATAATGCCCAGATATTATCAAACATGCTTGGTTCATAAAACAAAACAATAATTCCAGAAAAAGCAATAAAAAGACCTGTTAATTTCATCTTTCCTGGAGAATCTTTAAAAATAAACCATGACAATAAAATTGAAAAAGGAATGGCTAGTTGCATCACTACAGAAATCACCCCTACATTAGTCGTAAGTTTAAGAGATAAAAACAATAAACCATAATGCCCAGGTACAAGTACAAGAGCTGTTAAAAATATCATTAGTAAATCATCTAACTTAGGGGCTTTTACAAAAGGAAGCAGTACAAGGGCTACCAGTGTCAGACGTAGAAACAAAGCGGTATAAACATCAAACTCCAGAAGAACAAACTTTATAAAAACAAAATTCATTGCCCACAAAACAACTACCAACAGTACACAGCCTAAAATAAATACTTTATTCTCAATTAATTTTTGCAATTCTTTCTCACTTATCTCATAAATCAAATATATGTTTTTTGCTTATCATAATACTTTTTTTATTAAAACTGCTTAAATATTGTTATAAATATTCTTAAGTTATCGTAGAAAATTTATTATATTCATTTTAATACTTTTTTGTTCAGAACAATACTTTCCATAACAATGCAAGGTAAAGACTTGTTATTTTAAAAATGTTTTAGATACACTTTCATAACATTATAACATTATGACTAAACTAAGGATATATTATGAACTACAACAAACTATTTTTCCCAATTGGTGGTGGAGACGAATTAGAATCACGAATCAATGGTGCTTTATTAATTGCTAAAAAATTAAATGCTCATGTAGAAATATTTCAATCCATTGCAAAACCCAGTGAAATTATGCAATTTGATGAAAATCTTCCGGAGACACTTTTAAAAGAACTTAATGCCGTTGCACATAATAGATTAGAAGAAAGTTTGCATATTCATCAAAATTTGGTTAAAACCCTTGCTGAAGAGATAGGAGTAAGTATCTCAGAAAAAGCTTTAGACAATGAAGCAAGTGCTTCTTTCATAGCTAGAAATGGATACAGAAGTAAATTAATAGAAGAAGAATCAAAGTTTTGTGATTTAGTAATTGCTGCTTCTCCTCCTAATGGAAATATTACTGCAACATTTGAAACAACTATTACAAAAAGTGGTAAACCTGTATTAATGTTTCCAAGAGTAATGAAAAGTTTTAAAAATGAAAAAATATTAATTGGATGGAATAATTCAGCAGAAGCATCAAGAGCTTTAACTCAAAGTATTCCTTTACTTAAAAATGCAAAAGAAGTGCATATTGTTACTTCTATTGAATATATTAAAAACTCTAATCAAATGGAAAAACTTCAAGATTATTTATTATGCCATGGTATTAAAAGTACTTCAAATATTATTGAAACAACAAGAATACCTGGACAAGCCTTACTAAACCATGCAAATGAAGGAAACTTCGACATAATAGTTGCTGGTGCTTTTGGAAGAAAAGGTTTAAAAGAACTAATGTTTGGAGGAGCAACTAAATATATTTTAGAGCATACCACTATTCCTATTTTTATGGCACATTAAAAGACAGTTTAAAAACTATCTTTTAATACAATACTTTGACTTCATACTTTTTGTTTTCTTTTTCATAAAAAAGAATTCCTGTTTTGTTATAAGCACTTTCTATTGCCAAACACAAAGAGTCATAAGTATTGTCTTTAAAAAAACACTTTGGATAGTTTTTTCTAATAGCATAAAATTCGTAAGATAAAATATCCCAAGTATCCTTGAAATATGAATTTTCTAAATCAAATGCAAGATTATGATCTAATTCAGATAAAGAAATTTTAAAGCCATGTAAATATCCTAATAAATATGAAGATGTTTTTAATAAAGCATTTACTTCTTCCGAAATCTTTTGAAGAACTTCATCATTAAGGTCTTTTTTTCCTTTTTTAAGTAAAAGTTCCAAATTATTGTTTTTAATAAGTTTAATTAATTTTTGAGCCATTATTAAAGGGTATTTAGATTTTGTTGCAGATTTAGAAGAAATATAATTGGCAATATACTCACTCCAACATAATTCTGCAATGGGATAAAAAACTTTTTTAATACCAACACTTTTTGAAAAAGAAAAATCTTTTTTTGCATCGATTTTTTTATTTATATCATGAATGTGCGCAAATTCATGATGAACAATATGAATTGCATCTTTGTATCGAATAGGATTTTTTTCATTTCTTATTAAATTAAGAGCAAAACAACTTTTTAATACAAGAAGCATCTCATAGGTATCATCTTTGACAAGCGTTAATACCATTGCATGAGTATTGTTATTTAGGAGAAACGTATTTTTCATTACAAAAGTGCTTCTTGTAGTAATTTTTCTTATTTCATCATCAAAAGTATCGCTTACAATTAATGTTGAAAACCGTCGAAGGTCTAAATTGACAAATAATGCAAAAATTTCTAACAAGGAATCAATCAATTCCTTCGCTTCTTTCTTTTCAAAACCATTTATACTTATTTTTAAATCATGAGTAAACATAAGTGATCCTTTTTATTTGTATCTAATAATAGTCATTCTATATTTATATATTAATTATTAATTTATATTAAAAAAACATTTTAATAATTTTCTTAGTTACGATTGATTTATTTAACAAAATTTATTTAAAATTAAACCTTAAGTGTTATAATTCGCGTCCATTTTAAAGGAAAGATTATCAGAATTACACTTACACTCATTGAATTAAAAATTTTACAAGAATTATGTAAAAACCAAGGCCAAGCAGAATTGTATAAAAAACTTCATATTGAAGAAGAAAAAGCAAACAACAGTAAAACACTTAAAAAAACAAAAGCTACTAAAAAAGCTACTAAAACAAGGCAAGAGACGGCTAAAAGGAAAATTGAAAACAGTATTAATATGATGAGACTTTTAAATGCAAAAATCACTGTTTATTCAGTTGCTAAAGATGCAAAAGTATCTTATAATACCGCCAGTAAATATAAAGATTATATTCTGCAAAACGCGAACTAAGAAAAGAAAAAAACTCATTTTTTAATTATTTATTTTACAATTATGTGCTAATATATTTCATATTTCGCCCTATTATTGATGCAAAATACTTTAAGGATAAAAATGAGAGATTTTATAACGTACAAAAAATCTTTAGAGATTTTAAATACACTTACATTAAAAAACAATTTAATTGAAAAACTATTTATTTCAGATGCCAGAGGCCGCGTTTTAGCTCAAGATATAATTGCAGATCATAACAGTCCAGAATTTCCAACATCTGCAATGGATGGTTATGCGATTAAATACAGTGACCAAGATAAACAAAGTATTATAATTATTGATAAAACACCTGCTGGAAGCATTAGTAAATCAAGCGTTGAAGAAGGTCTTTGTATTAAAACTTTTACGGGCTCACTTATGCCACAAGGAGCAGATACCTTAATTCCAATTGAAAATGTAGAAGTTCTAAACAATACTATTATTATTAATAAAAAAGTACCCAAAGGTTTTGCAAACAGAGACATTGGAGAAAACTATAAAAAGAATGAAATTTTAATTAAAAAAGGAAGCATTATTTCTTTTGCTGAAATTGGCGTTATGGCTTCTTTAAATATTCCTTTGGTTTGCGTTTTTTCTAAGCCCATTGTTGCGATTGCAAGTACGGGAAGTGAAATTTTGGACCTGGGGGAAAAACAAACAAATGATTCGCAAATTAGAAGCTCTAATCATTTAACAATAGAAGCTTTATGTCAGACAGCAGGGGCTTCTACATTACAATTAGGAATTGTAAAAGACGATATTTCTTCAATTACTAATTTAATGCTTGAGGGATTAAAAAAAGCAGATATCATAGTAACAACAGGAGGAGTTTCTGTTGGAGATTATGATTTTGTACAAGATGTTATTAAAGATAAATTAAATGCAAAAGTTTTATTTCATGGAGTGATTATTAAACCAGGTATGCATATATTAATTGCTGTAAAAGATGAAAAGTTAATCATTGCTTTGCCTGGCTTTGCTTATTCTTCAACTGTTTGTGCTATTTTATATGTTTTACCTATGATTTATAAATTATTGGGATCAAATAAAAAACTTCCTCTTGTAAAAGCACGAATTAAAGAAGATTATAAAATGAAAATGAAAAAAACCATTTTTACGGCGTGTAATGTATATTATGAAAACAATGAATACAGTATTGATTTTGAAGGGAAAAAAGCAGGAACGTCAGCAATTTTAACCAATATGCTACAAAATCCTGCTTTATTAATACAAGATGAAGATTCGAATGATATTAAAAAAGATGATTTAGTAGATATACTTTTATTAAATGAGCTGAAATAAATTTTATTAAGAGTACTTATACAAAGTACTCTTTTCCCGTTTTTAAATAATGCATCCAATCTTCTCTTTTTCTTTTTTTAGCTTCGTTTATTGCTAAAGAATAATTATAAACAACATTAATTAAAGCAGCTGTATATGTATTGTTTTTATACTCTAAAATAGCATAAGAAGCTTCAGGAGTTTTTCTTTGCATGCAGTGAACCCATGGCTCATCGTCTTTATATGCTTGCAAACCGACACTTCCTGGATTAATGATAAGCTGACCCGTGCTTAAATATATCTTTCTTGGAATATGAGTATGTCCACACAAAATAACCTTTGAGCTGTTATTTCCAAGTAATTTTAAAATTTCTTTATCGTTTTTTAAAATATTATAACCGCTTTGTGTATCTTCTAACAAATACGTCAAATCATCTTTCGGAGTAGCATGGCATAAGTAAATATCTTCATTAAATTGTGTATCAAAAGGCAGTTCCTTTAGCCATTTAAAGCCCTCAGAACCCAAGTCTTCTAAAATATAAGCTAAGGTAGCATTCTCTTTTATTTCTTCTTGTGAGGCTTCTACTATTTGTCTGTCTTGATTGCCACTTATTGTAATAAATCTGTTTTTTTTCAAAAGCTCATACGTAGCTTTGGGAGCAATAGGACCATATAAAATATCTCCTAAATTAATTAAAATATCAACATTTTTACTTTTTGCATCTGCAAGAACTGCTTCAAGTGCGAATACATTGGAATGAATATCGGATAAAATAGCAATTTTCATTTATTTTCTCTTTTTATTTTTTTTAGGGAACTGCTAAAACAGCACAATTGCATAAATCATCACTTTCATACGCAGTCATATCCCCTGCATTTAATGTAGGATAAGGAAAAAGTCGCACGGTTAAAGGTTTGTTTAATCTAAAAGCCAAGGTTCCCGTATCTCTCATTAAAGCAGAAATTTTTCCTAAAGGCGTATCTCCTGGAATAGGTACAGTATCAAGCCCTATTCCACAAACGGCTGAATTTGCCAATAAAGATCTGATGTCATATTTTTTGTTTGTAATATCTTTTGCTAAACCTTCATCTTCAATAACAGCCAACATTAAGCCAGAAAAGCCTAAAAGTGGCATATTTTTAATACTTTTAAAAACTTTTGTTAATAAAGAAGATACTTCAATACTTCCAGATATTCCAAAGTGTTTAACCCCTAACAATTTATATACCTTAACCATTGAAGAACAATTTTTAGAAGGAGCTGCTGAAGAATCTAGTCCTGCAAAAATAAAATCATCATTGGTATTTGTGTCAAGAATTGTTTTTAATTCATCTACATGATATTGCAAAGCTTCACACATTCGTGCATAGGCTTCTTCAAAAAATTCTGCATGAGAAACATGAGAATGTTTTTTAGCAAGATTTTTAAGAACTTTTACCAATAAATCAGGTGTTTCTAAACCAATAACATAGGAGTTTTTTGAAGAAGAATTAAAATAAGACGCTGGAAAATAAGGAATAAATTCTTCACAATTAAAATTAACCGTAAAATTAAAATTTCCTTCCCCTCTTGGCGTAATTTTTGAAATGCGGTTAACAGCAATTGCACAATGCTCAATTAATTCATTGTCTAAAATACCCAAATCATTAGATGGTACATTCACGCAAGCATTACATAAATCCCCATAATCTCTTATAAGCTCGGGCAATAAAGCAATTTCTTCATAGGTTTTAGCCTCCCCAATAGCAAAACGTATTCGTAAACCATCAAAAGAAATCTTATCAATAATATCTTTAATGCTTTGCAAGTCTTTTGACGCATTTTTTAAAGAAGAAGTATCTAAATACTCCCCAAAAGCATTCGTAACTATTCTTATTGATTGTACTTCATAATTTTTAGCTTCAAACTTTTTTGTTAAATCTTTACAAAAATTACAGGCTTTTTGTATTTCTTTTTCCCAGGTTTTTTTATCTTTAGATAAAGTCAAAAAAGTAGTGACCGTTCTAACTTTACAATATTTCGTTTTTTTATAAGACATTATTATCCTTGTTATTTTCTATTTCATTTTGTATTTTTTTAGAAAACTTTTGAAGTACTAGTTCATATGAATCATTTATCATCTCAAAGAGTATATCTTCTTTTACTTCTCCATTAACATAAATAGTATTCCAATGTTTTTTATTTAAATGATAGCCAGGAATAACACTTTCATATATTTCTCTATAAGAAAGCGCATCAAAAGGATCACATTTTAAACTTAGATGTAAAGGCTTTTCTTTTTTAGCAATAAGGGCAAACATTTTTCCATTAAGTTTAAATACCATTGCCTGTTCCCCAAAAGGATAAGAAAGAGTAACTGCTTTTTTATTTAAGATAAAAGATTCAAGTTTTTTAAGCATTTTCAAGCTTTTGTTTTAGCCAATTTACGTACATTGATTATCTTAGTAAATCAAGATACATTAATTGCGCACTATTTGGGCAAATAGATTTAAATTGTTCTGTATTTTCTATACTTAGGGGAGCTTTTTCTCTATCTAAATACTCAAAACCAAGTTTTTCAAAATATTTACTTGCTGTTTCTGTTAATAAATAGAAGCTATTTATTTCTTCTTTTTTGGCTTTGTTTTTTAAGGCCTCATATAATTTTCTTGCTAAGCCTAAACCTTTGTACTCATCAAGTACAGCAAAAGAGCGCAACAAAGCATATGAACCACATAACTCATAACCAGCAAGTCCTACAATCTTATTTTTATCTTCATATAGATAAAAATTATTTAAGTGTGCTTCAAAATCTTCGGAAGGTAAAGCATTGGATTTTAAAATTTGTTCAATGATTTTTGCATCTTTTTGTTTAGCTTCTCTTATTTTCATATACTCATCCTTTGATATATAGTTTTATCTTCCACCAGAAACATCAATAAATATTCCTGTACTGTATGAAGCTTCTTCACTTAATAAATAAGCAATTGCACTAGCTACTTCGTAAGGTTCTCCCCCTCGTTTTAAGGGAACAGAATCTTTTAAGCGCTCGACTCTGTTTTCTTCTCCTGCACTTTTATGAATATCGGTATAAATAAGTCCTGGTCGTACTGCATTTACTCTGATATTCAAGTGGGCTACTTCTTTTGCTAAACCTATAGTTAAACTATCAATTGCACCTTTTGAAGCAGCATAATCTATGTATTCATTAGCAGAACCTAGTTTGGCTGCCATTGAAGAGACATTTACAATTGCACATCCTTCTTTCATACGTTTTAAGGCTTCTTTGCAACATAAAAAACAAGAAGTGACATTTGTATTAAGAACTTTATTAATTCTTGTGGCATCCATATCCAATAGTTTAGCTTGAGGCATAATAATACCTGCATTATTAACTAAGTGTGTTATGGGACCATATATTTCATCAATCGTTTCAAATAAACGTTTTACCTCTTCTTCTATAGAAACATCTGCTTGAACAGCAATGGCTTCACCGCCTTCACTTCCAATAAGAGCTACTAATTCCAAAGCAGCTTCTTCATTTTGCAAATAATTAATACAAACCCAATACCCTTCTTGCGCTAAGTGCCGTGATGTAGCAGCTCCAATGCCCCTACTTCCACCTGTTACTAAAACAATTTTATTCATAATTAGCCTTTTTTGTTTAACTGGTACTCTGTTGGTAAAGGTAATTTATATTTATTCATACAAACAAGAAGTTTTTCTACATATTGCTCATTTTTATCATCTTTTAAAGGTGGAACAAGTAAGTTACATACTAAAGCAGTAATACTTTTGTTTTCAACGTGCAATAAAATGGCTTCACCTACATACTCAATTAATCCAGAATCTTTGTATAAAATATCAATTTCTTTATGTGTAAGTTCATATACTAAACCATGAGCTTCTTTTTGTTCAGCTCTTAATAATGTAGCCATTTTACCAACTCTTAAAACAAAGTCTTTTACATATGCTTTTCGTTGATTTCTTATTTTCACACCTTTTTTTAGAAGAATTTCTTCATCCATATACAAACCATAAAAAAATACATCTACTAATCTATTTTCTGAATTATCCATTTTAAGCCTTATTTATCTCTGTATAACATATACGGGTTTCTTTGTGCTGTTGGCATTAAATCTAGGTATTGAATATTTACGTGTTTAGGTGTGTTTAAAATACTTATTAGTACAGAAGAGACATCTTCTGCACTTAAAGGCGTAAAACCTTCATAAACAGTATCGCTCTTATCTTCATCTCCCTCAAAACGCACCTTTGAAAAGTTTGTTTTAACAGCTCCTGGTGCTAGCGTGGTAACTTTAACATTTGTTCCATATAAATCAATATTCATAGAATCCCCAAGTGAGTGAACAGCTGCTTTAGTAGCACAATATACATTTCCATTAGGATAAGATATTTTTCCAGCTACTGAACCTATATTTACAATATGAGCTGTTTCAAGCTTTCTCATTTGTGGAATAATAGCTCTACTTACATATAATAAACCCTTGATATTAGTATCAATCATATTTTCCCATTGATCTAAATCACCTTGATCTAAGGGGTCTAACCCTAAAGCTAAACCTGCATTATTAATTAAAATATCAACAGTGGTATTTTTAAGTAAGTTTTCTAAAGAAGCATTCACATCTTCTTTATTTCTTACATCAAAAGTAATTAAAGTAATAAGCACATCACAAGTTTTATTTATTTCATTTTTAACTTCTTCTAGTTTACTTTCATTACGTCCAACAAGTACCAAGTTAAGTCCTAAGTTTGCTAAATCTATGGCAAATTGTTTTCCCATTCCTGCACTTGCCCCTGTAATTAGAGCTGTTTTATTTTTAATATAATTTGTCATGTTTTTCCTTTTTATATATACAGTACACCTAATAATCTATGTTATATTTTAATCTTCAGTATCTAAATCTAATTCATCAAATAGTTCATTAGCTGCTTTTAAATATTCTTCGTATGTTTTATGAGGCATATCGCCTTTTTTTACTTCTTTATCGTATTGTTCTTTCGTTAAAAACACTCTTGTTATCATATATTATCCTTGTTTTTCTAAGAGTTATAATACTTAAAACATCTTTAGAAATAGCTATGAAATATACATAAGTGAATAAGTAACAATAAATAAAAAATGATTTTTGTTTATAATTAAGAGTTTAGTAGGGAATGAAGATTTGAATACCAGCCAAAATATTCAAAAATTCGTTGTTGAAACAAAATAATGACACATAAAATATTCTAAAATTTTTGTTTCGTAAGTTTTTGGTCAATCCTTTAATTATCCGTTGACAAATAAGTGTAACAAGTAAAAATAGCATAAAGGTAGCATTTCAGATTAATTCCTAAAATTTACCTTATTTTTCTCTATATGCTTTGATTACTTCTTATTTTTTAAGTTATTATTTTTTGTTTATAGATTCACTTTTAAAAATTTTAACCTAGGGGGTACATAATTTTATTTTGTATTGTTGCAATTTTAGCCATAGTTTCAGCCGAAAGTTCCAAACTCATGGCTGCTAAGGATTCATCTAATTGCTCAATCCTTCTTGCACCTATAATAGTAGAAGCTACAAAATCAAAGTTTTTTGACCAAGCAATAGCTAATGTAACAGGCGAGATTCCAAGCTCTTTTGCTAAAATAACATATTCTTTACAAGCAGCGATAGACTTCTCATTTACAAAACGTTTAGCCATCTCCTGAACACGAGGGTTTTTATTTGCTAAATATTCACCAAACCTAGAATCTTTTGAATATAATCCATTATTATACTTTCCACTTAACATTCCTCCACCCATGGGAGAATAAGGAAGAAGTGAAATTTGTTCTTTTTTACAAACTTCAGCTATTTCATCTAATGCACGTGGATTAACCAAAGAAAAATTATTTTGAATCCCTTCAAAACGTGCTAAATTTCTGTGTTTTGATGTTTCAGTGGCTTTGCTTAAACCATAAGCTGTATCATTTGAAGAAGCTATGTATCTAACTTTTCCTTCTTTTACTAAAGCATCAAAGGCTTTTAAGCTCTCTTCAATAGGCACAATAGCATCAGGCCAATGCATATAATATAAATCTAAATAAGGAGTATCAAGTTTTTTTAGAGATGTTTCAATACCTTTTTTAATATGAAAAGAATCAATGGCAGTAAGACCATGTCTTGTAGGTGGAACAAACCATCCTGAAGCTGCTCCTGCTACTTTTGATGCTAAAATAATAGAATCTCTGGGTTTTGTTTTTAACCACTCTCCTACAATTTCTTCTGTTACGCCTTGCATTTCTGCTTTGGGAGGTACAGGGTATAGTTCTGCAGTATCAAAAAAATTAATACCCTCATCATAGGCTTTATCCATTATTTTAAAAGCTTCTTTTTTAGAAGTCCATGAACCAAAGGTCATAGTTCCTAAACAAATAGGACTAACTCGTAGTCCTGTTTTTCCAATATATCTGTGTGTCATTCTTTAACCTTTATATTGTAAATTATAATCTGAATAATTTTATCACTTAAAGTTTAAAGTAAACAAAAAATAAGACTATTTGATTATAATTTCTTATGAAAATAATAAATTTAATAAATAAAAATATTTGTTTTACAAAAGAAACAAAAGAATATAAAATTCTAACATTTAGAAAAGATAAAATGTGTGTAGAATTAGAAGTAAAAGAAAATGGTGTTTTACAAAAAAACGAACAATTGGTTTTTGCCCATCTACCTAAAAAAATAAAAGCCCTCTTAAACCCAAAATAATTATCTGCGCTAAGTATTATTCTATACTAAACTCTCTCTTTATAAGATGAAAGTTGTTTCTAAACATTGTATGTAAGTAGGTTCCAAAAACCTTGTTATGTTTAAAAGCAGCGTAAGTAGCTTTTGAAGAAGATGATTTATATAAGGTATATTCACCTTTTATTTCATTTTTCACTTGGGTGTAATGAAAAGCATGTCCTGTGATATTTAAGTCATTTTTATAATATCCCATTCTTGCTGCTTTTTTAAGAAGAGTAAATTCTAAAGGAAGTAAAGCAGACATTTTTTTATCATCCACATTTTTCCCTAAATACAATAAACCCGCACATTCAGCATAAATAGCTTTATTTTTTCCATGTTTGATTAAAGACTTCCTAAAATTATTAGAATCTTTTATTTTATCGTAGGCCACTTTTGTTTCAACATAACCACCTGGAATATAAACAACATCTACATCAGGAATTATTTCATCTTTAATAGCAGAGACAAAATATACGTTTTGAAATACTTCTTTTAAAAATACAACATTGTCATGATATAAAAAACAAAAATTATCATCATTTACAATAGCTATAGACTTTAGCACTTTTTTTTGTTTAATAAATGGATAAGCTATAGTAGCTGCTTTTTTATAAACAGAAATTTTTTCTAGTTTTTCTAAATTTATATGTTTTAATACCTCTTTGGATATTTTTTCCAATGCTTCATAATTATTTTCATGCAAATTCAAACCCAAATGAACAGAATCAAGTACATCCAAATCTTTTTTAATAAAACCAAGAGAAACAATATTGGGACATTCTTTCTCTATGCAAGTAAGAATCAAATCATAATGAGATTGTGAAGCCACTTTATTAAAAACAACAGCTTTTATAGTATTATCATCTCTAAAGTTACATAAACCCTGCAGAACAGCTGCTAGTGTTATATAAGATGCACTGGCATCTAAAATAATTAGGCTTGGTATTTTAAGTAAAGAAGATACATCATAAGCAGAAGCATTTTTATCCATACCATCATAAAACCCCATAACCCCTTCTAGAATATTAAAATCTTTATTTGCATATTTATCAAACATCCACTTAACTTGGTTTTGGTTCATAATATGAGTATCTAAATTTATGCTTTTTTCTTTTGATATTTTTTCATGAAATAAAGGGTCAATAAAATCAGGACCAATTTTAAAAGGACGTACCTTATTTTTGTAGTGGTACAACAAAGCAGTACTTAATATCGTTTTTCCTTGATTGGAAGCACAAGCAGAAATACAAAGAGCATGCATTAGTTTTTATTCCTTTTAATAAGCAAATACACAAAAAATGGAGCGCCTATAAAAGCAGTTACAACGCCAATTGGTAACGTAGATGCCGTATTTAAATTTCGGGAAATCAAATCTGCAAAAACCAAAAACACACCCCCAAAAAAGAAAACAGGGAAAATTAATTTATCCGCACTTTGTTTATACAATAATTTCATGACATGAGGAATAATCAAACCTATAAAACCAATAGGGCCTACAAAAGAGATAGAGATTCCCACACATAAAGAGATCAAAACCAATAAAAATAAATTAGTTTTATGAACATCAAGACCTTTTAAAAAAGCCGTATCATTTGAAAGAAGTAAAAGCTTTATTTTATTTTTGTATTTATAAATTCCCATATAAAACAAGCTGGCTACGAGAGCAATAATACTTACGTTTTTATATCCAATCGTATCTAAACTACCAAGAGTAAAACGGATAATAGAATAATTTTCTTCTAAATTACTCATATAAAATACCAGCATTAAAGCAGAAGAATAAAAATAAGACAAAGCAATTCCGATTAATAAAATAGAATTCGTAGAAACACTAATTTCTCTTTCACTCATTTTTCTTGAAATAAAATATAAAACCATAATAGTAAAAAAAGAACCGAAAATACCTGGAATATATAAAGGAACAAAAGGAAAAAACAAAATAGAAATAGCCGTAAATAAAGTTGTTCCACTTGCAATTCCAAGAGTATAAGGAGTAATAAGTGCATTTTTAAAAATGATTTGAAAAATCAAACCAGATAATGCCAAAATACCTCCTATGAAAAAAGCTAAAATAACACGTGGAATACGTAACTCCCAAAAAACTTTATACGTCACACTTGAAGTTTTAAAAATATCTTCAAAGACCATGCTAATTTCACCTATAAAAGGTGAAAAAAATATTAAAATAATACAAAATATAAACAAATTTGTTTTCATAGATTCACAACCAAATGGTTTTGTATTTTAATCAAAGTATTTTTGTAAAACTTCTCTAAATTTGCACTAGAAAAAAACTCCTCATGTTCTCCAAAAAAAACAATCTCACCCTCTTTTAGATACAGAATTTTATATTTTAAGGCATAAGCTAAATCAAGATTGTGAGTAATAATGATTTTTTGTTCTAAGGCGTTAGATTTAAAAACATTAAAAACTTCTTTCAAACGATTAATGTCTAAATTGGCACTTAATTCATCAAAAATAGTAAGTTTCGCATTGTGTAATAAAGCAGAACCCAATAATAAAAGTTGTTTTTCTCCTGAAGAAAAGTGAAGACAACTTTTATTCTCCAGATGTTCTAAAGAAAGAAGTTTGATTATTTCATCAATTTTTTTTTCATTACTTTCATCTATAAAACTCAGAGCAAAAAATTCTCTAAGGGTGATATATTCATCAAATATATCAAGTTTAGGAGGAATATAATTAATCAAAGAAGCACGTTTAAGTGAGCTTAACGTAGCTAAATCTTCACCAAAAAGTTTTACATTATTGCTACTTATCAAATAACACAATACTTTAGCAAGAGTACTCTTCCCTGCTCCATTTTCTCCTAATATAAGTAAGTTTTCATTTTTTTGTAATGAAAATGAAATATTCTTTAACAGTGTACTGTTGTAATTATTTATTTCTAACATTTTCAAGTATTTTCCTAAAGTCTTCTATAAAATACTGAACTCTATGAGAAGGTATTCCTGCATAAAATTCAGAGATAGTATAAATATTTTTATTAGCACTTGCGCTTATTGGTAAAGTACTCCATGAAGCAATAAGTTCTTCTTGTTTTTCTTTATTTTTAGATAAAAAAGGCGTTAAGAGTATTATTATATCAGGATTCATATTGATCACTTTTTCTACATTTACCATAGGCTGTGCTGTACTCTTCGAATAAAAGGCATTTTTATTATTTGATGCGTTTATTATATCTTCAAAATAAATATGATTGTTTGTGACATAAATAGCTTGAGACAAGCCTTTTCTTGCAGAGATAACAATAAGTATTTTTTTATTTTTTACAATATTCTTAATTAGTTTTAACTGTAAATCAATGGCCGCATTAATTTCTTGTGCTTTTTTTTCTTTTTTAAAATAAATACCCAAATTTTCAATAGTATTTTTGATATCACTTAAAGAAGAAGTATTAAAAACTTTGGTATTGATTTTAAGTTCTTTTAAAATTCTTAAGAAATTTTGATCATAGTTTTGAGAGAGCACGACAGTAGGTTTAAAAGCCAATATTTTTTCAACAGAAATACTAGAATAACCACCTACTTTAGGAATATCTTGAGCCTCTTTTGGATAATTAGAATATAAAGTATTAGCAACAATCTTATCGCCCATTCCCAAAGCAAAAACAATTTCATTTAAAGAAGGAGAGAGCGTAATAATACGACTCTGCCCTAATAATGTAATATTAAATAAACCGTAAAAAACGAATAGTAATAAAATTTTCATTAGAAATTATATTTAATTCCAGCTAAATATGTTCTTTCAAAATTAAAAGGATAAATATTGTCATCTTTTGTCCAAAAGCCATTTTTTTCAGCAAATAAATTCTCTATTTTTCCAAAAAATTCTACTGTTTTATATGTATAAGAAATATTTACATCGGTTGAATTATAAGATTCTTGTTTCTGAGTAAAAGAATTTTCAAAATCATTGGCGGAATACGTTGAACTTCTATAAGTATGAGATATATTTGAAGAAAAATTCTTACTTTGATAACCTACATTAAGCGTAACATTGTGTTTTGGAACACCTGGTAAATCTTTACCATTAAAAGTACCATTACCTTTATCTTCATTGTCTATTTTAGCAATAATATAAGAATAATTAAGGGAAGTAAAATAATTTTTCGATAACAAATATTTATCAAAAAATTCAAAACCATATTTATGCGATTTATCTATGTTTGTATTAATAAATTCAGGTTTGTAGTAGTAAATCTCATTTTCTAAATTACTTCGAAAGATAGAAAGCTTTAACTTGTTCTTTTCTTGAATGTTTGTGTATCCAAGAGTTGCGGTTTGAACCTTTGCTGGTTCGATAAAAGCATTAAATGTTCCTGATTTAAAAAATCTGTCAATATCAGGTGCTTGAAAAGATTTATTATAATTTGCGAAAATAGATGAGTTATTATTTATTTTATAATTTATTCCCAGATCAAAGGCATGTAAATTTGAATCACTGTCTATACTACTTCCTGTATTTAAGGCATAAATATATTCCACTTTTTCTTTTCTAATTCCTGAAGATAAAGAGATGTTATTGTTTAACATGTAGTTAACACTTAAAAAAACTGCTTTATTATTTTTAGTAGTTTTGTTTGTTGTAGCCGTTCGTTCGGCTTCAAAAATATCGATACCAAGTGCAATTTTAAATTTATCTTTTTTAATATTTAATTTAGTATTTAGTGTTTCCGCTTCCGTACTGTAAACAGATAAAAATCCTGAGGAATAAAGGAATTGACTTCTTTTATCTGTATCAGAATAATCAATATCTAAAGTATAGTCTTTATTAATAAAATAAGATGCTCCTAGTGTCGTTGTATAGGTATCATTCAAACCTTTTGTAAAGGTACTTGACTGATTGGGATTGTTTTTATATTCATCTAAACTTAATCCCTTTCCATAATAAACACTTGTATTTGAAAATAACCTTCCAACTCTTAATTCCAAAGAATCATTAGGGAAAAATAATACATTTATATTTTTATTTTTATTAAAATTTTCATCTTTATCTCCGCTAGAATTATTTCTACTTCCATCAGAAGAGGTATTATCTGTAAAAGCATTTATAATAAAATTGTCAGTACTGTAGCCTAGGCTAAGAGTCGCATTTTTATTACCATTACTTCCATAATATGTTTTTATATAGTTGCTGTTCTTGCCATTTGTTATTATATTAATAACACCTGCATTTGCACCATCTCCATATGCAACAGAACCGCTTCCTTTAATTATTTCAATTCTTTCAATTGAATCAATTGCAATAGAAGATAACAATTGTGGCGCCATATCAATATTATTTAATCTTCTTCCGTCAATAGAAATAACTAAATTTTGATAACCATTTGTTAATCCATATCCTCTTAAATCTATAAGCTGTGCAAAAGGGTTTCCATAATTAGGAGCTATATTAACAGATGTTTGAGTATTTAAAAATTCAAATATATCTTTTGATTTTGTTTTTGCGATATCTTCTTTAGAATAGATTTCAGTGGCATACGTAGCATTTATTTCATCTGTATGAATTAAACTTGATGTTACTTCAATATTTCCCAATGTTTCTAGCGAGAACAAATTTGTGCTTAAAAGTGCACAGGTGATTAAACTTATTGTAATTTTATTATTCAATTTTTTCCTTTTTTTCTTTCATCATTTAAATGCCTATTATTTATTTAATAGGTATTATTGTATTTTATTTTAGTATGTTTTGTTGTGAGAAAAAATGGAAAAAGGAGGGTCTAGGCATTTAATACTGTCTTCGTAGGCTCTTTTGTGGTACATCATATTAATTTCAATCTTTGATAATTTACAAAGCGTTGAGAACATAGCAATAACAGCTAATTTAAAATATGATTTTTTATAACCTCTAAGATTCTTCATGGGCGCATTATAGCTAAAAAAAAAGATAAAAATATTAGACTAAGATACTCAAGAATGGCTATTACTAGTTAATTGTTTATTTCTTTTAAGAAAGAAACAAATATCCTTTATACATAGTTGAGAAAGAAAAAAGTATGACTAAAATAGAAGCTATTTTAATAAACAAGGCTCTGTAGGTATTTTGTTTAAACAAACCAATGAAAAAACCCAAAGAAAAAAGTGCGGGAATAGTACTGACTCCAAAAATAAACATCACAATCGCACCCCAGAAAATACTAGCAGTTCCTAAAGCCATGATAATAAAAACATAAACAAAACCACAAGGTAAGAGACCATTTAATAGACCAAGGAAATAAAAACTTTTTAAAGAAGAATCAGACAATAGTTTTTTAAAACTTGTTTTATACCAAGATTGTTTTGATAAAGAGTGCTCAATAAGTGTTAAAAACTTAAATTGACCCGAAATAGATATTCCAACAAGAAACATAAGTATTCCCACAAAAATCAAAAAGTACCCATTTGTTTCTTTAGAAAAAGTACTTAAACTACCAAGCGCTCCAAAAATTGCGCCTAAAATAGTATAAGAAGTCACTCGGCCAAAAGAATACAATAAGTGAGAAATACTTTGTTTTTGTTTGCTCCAAGAATTATTGACTTTTGTAGAAGTATAAGCAACAACGATTCCTCCACACATTCCTACACAGTGACCAAAAGATCCTAAAAAAGCAATAGTAATAATTGTAAGAAGTGAAAAAGATTCCATAAGTATCCGTCTTTTAGTTTATGAGTATAATAGCAAAAAAAATATAAAAGCATTAGTTGCCGAACCAATGCCTATTAAAAGAAAGGGAGAAAATCTTTTAACAAAAATAGTTTATCTTTGATGTGTTAATTATGTGTTAAATTTTGGAAAGTCTTCATTTTTAATAAGAAGATACTATAATCTTAAAATTAATATTTATTATAAGGAAAACAATGAAACTTTTAATGTTTGATATGGATGGAACACTTATAAACAGTGGATATGCTATTAGCAATACTGTAAATTATGTACGAGAAAATTTAAATTTAGAAAGACTTGAAAAAGACTATATTTTAGAAAATATTAACAAACCAGAGATCAATTCTTCTGAGTTTTTTTATGGAACTACAGAATTCACTCCTTTACAAAGTAAACTTTTTGGTGATTATTATGAAAAACATTGCTTAAACGATTTAGTTATTTATGATGGTATTAAAGATTTATTAGAAAATTTAAAAAATGATTTTACCTTAAGTGTAGCAACCAATGCCAATTCTATTTATGCAAAAAAGATGTTAGCTCATTTGGGTCTTGATCATTATTTTGATACTGTTTTAGGTTACAACGATGTGACACAAGCAAAACCCCATCCGGAGATGTTACATAAAATTTTAGATAAACACGATATCTTAAAAGAAAATGCCCAAATGATAGGAGATTCACATAAAGATACTTTGGCTGCAAAAAATGCAGGAGTAGATTGGGTTCTTGTGAACTGGGGTTTTTCAAATCACAAAGAAGATGCTATTGATACCGTTAGTCAATTAGAAGAGAAAATACAAAAAAAATTCATGCTTTAAACTTTTAGATGTTTGTTGGGATTATAATTGTAATTAAAGCACCTTCATAATCTACTTCATTGTGTTTGTATTTTCTATTTGTTGCACTTATGCTTCCTTTTAAACTTCTTGTGACTATTTGTTCACTCATATATAAACCAATACCTGTTCCTTGAGCTCTATATTTTGTAGTAAAATAAGGCTCAAAGATACGAGAAATGATGTGATTGTCAATTCCCCCAGCATTGTCTTTTATTTTTATATGCAAATTCTCATCTTTTATATACATGTTTACAAAAATAAAACATCCACCTTGTTTGTTTAAAACAAATTGATCTTTTGCATTACTTAAAAGATTTAAAAGTACTTGAATTAACTCATTCTTTAAAAGGTATACTTCTTCATCCTCAATATTTAGAACAAAAGAAATATTTAAAGTTTTAAATTGTGCGAAAATTAAAGACTCAACATTTTTCCATATTTTTTTTGTATTTGTTCGTGTTAATTCTTTACTTGTTTTGAAAAAATTAGAAAAATCATCAATTGTTTTTGATAAATAAATAGTGCTGTTATCAATTGTTTCTAAAGAATGGTATAAATCTTCTTCTTCAAGACTTGAAAACTCACTTTTTAAACGTATCCCACTTGATGCCGTAGATATCACAGATAAGGGCTGTCTCCATTGATGTGCAATATTTGCCAACATTTCACCCATGGCCGCCATTTTTGATTGCTGAGCTAAAAGGGAATCTTTTAATCTGTTTTTTTCAACTTCTTTTAATAACTCATTCTTATACGAAATAAAACGTTTGCTTACTAAAGAAGACAGGAAAAAAGAAACCAATAAAAAAGCAAGCGTTGAAAAAATACTCGCTTTTAAAGTAAAAAGAAAATCATCATCTATTCTTTTATTTAATTTTTCTTTCTCATTAAAAATTAAAGTTTCCAACTCTTTATCGTAATAAGCAGAGCCAATTCTCCATTTCCAGGGATTAAATACTTTTATAAATGTTGTTTGTTTTTCATCTTTTAAATTAATTTTAGCATCAAAGGTATTTATATAATTAATAAAACCTTCTTTTCGAGGAATTTTTTCACTTATATCTAAAATTGTATTTTGTACATTTAGAGGAAGTTCACCGAACTCTTTGTTTAAAAGATTAACATTGGAATGACTTAAAATCTTTTTATCCTTATTTATAATAAATAAAGATGAATGTTTTTGAATTGATAAAGTATTAATATATTTGAGTACTTGTATTTTAATATTATTTTCATAATCAATAATATAATCTCCTGTACTAATTACAATATTTAGGGGTTCAAAATATTTAGTAAAAATGATTTTTTTATAGGCTTTTGATGACAAATTCTTTTCTTTTACCCAATAATATTCATCATATCCTTCTGTTTTATTTTCAACTTTTTTCATTATTGTTTGTACAAAATAATATCCATTAATATCATGCAAAGAAGCGTAATTTTTACCTTCTAGACTTTTATTTAAGGGATATAATAAAGATTTTCCTTTTATGTTATGAATAAAATAATAGGCTCTGTTATCATTAAAACGCATATAACGCAAAGCATCTTTTATTAAGTTAAGTATTTCGTCTTTATTTTTATCTTTATTTTCAAAATAAATACGACTTGCAATATTATGGGCTCTGTAAACTTTGTCTTTTAATAAAACCCTAAGTTCATTTTCACTTTTTGCTTTAGAATACTGTAAGTATTTCTCAAGAGCATATACATCATTTTTAATAAGATTATTTTTTGTTTGAATAAAATTTTTCTTAAGCTCAAGAATTTCATTATTGTGTAATATATTATTGTCATTTAATCTTAAATAAGTGATAATAATAGAAATAATAACAATAAAAGATATAGGAGCCCATCTGATAATAAATAGTATTTGATTCTCATTATATTTTTTCATGGATTATTCTATTGTTTTAAAGATTAAATTAATCATAAATTCTTCGTTTTATTTATTATTTAATTAAATACAGTAGAAAATACTTATATATTTTAGAATACGTTATAATGGCGCATGAAAATATCCGTCATTATACCTACTTATAACAGAGCCAATTTTATCTTAAGAGCCATTACTAGCATACAAGAACAAAGTATTTTAGTTGATGAAATAATAGTCATTGATGATGGTTCAAGAGATGAAACAAAAAACCTACTCAAAGATCAAAATATACAATATTATTATCAAGAAAATAAAGGTGTAGCAGCAGCACGAAACTTAGGTATAAAAAAAGCAAAAAATCCCTGGCTTGCATTTTTAGATTCGGATGATACCTGGAATAATAATAAAATAGAAAAACACATAGATTTTCACCAAAATAACAAAAATATTTATGCTTCTTATTCAAATGAAAAATGGATACGTAATGGAAAAGTTATTTCTCTTAAAAAATACCAACAAAAAGCCCAGCCTACATTTATAAACTCTTTAGATTTATGTAAAATAGGTTCTTCAAGTTTTTTCGCGCATAAAAAAGTATTTGAGGATGATTTGTATTTTGATGAATCTTTACCTGCTTGTGAAGATTATGATTTATGGTTAAGAATTTTGCAAAAATATAACATACACTTAATAAATGAAGAATTAATAAATAAATATGCAGGACATGAAAACCAACTCTCATTCAATACAAAATTAATTGACATTTATAGAATTTTTGCCCTAGAAAAGCACATAAATTCCCAATATAAAAAAGAAGTATTGGAAGAACTTTTAATAAAAACTACTATTTTATTAAAAGGTGCGAAAAAACATAAAAATAATACTATCTTAGAAAAATATGGAAAAAAACTTAGGTTTTACGAAGATTTTTTAAATTCAAGTAAACTATAGTTCCTTTTTCTTCTGGTTTAATAGAAATAAAAATTTTATTATTGTCACAAAATTCTTTGACAATGTTCAGACCTAAACCAAAACCATCTAAGGATCTGTCTTCTTGATAATACATATCGAATACATTTTTTAAATTTTGTGCATCAATAGACACACCTGTATTAAAAATGCTTAAAATATCATTCTTATAATTTATTTCTATTCGTTTTTCAGCGTTATTGTATTTTATAGCATTTGATAATAAATTATCTAAAAGTGTGCAAAAGCCATTGTAGTCAGCATTAAGAACTACTTCTTCTATATTTATTTTAATATTAATATCTTTTTTAATATCATCAAACTTTAATAAAGACTCATTAATACATTCTTTTAGAGAAAACTCTTTGTTTTCAATTTTATCAATTTCTTTTTTAATTGAGTATTCCATATCTTCATAGAGTTTTAATAAGTTTTTTGAAGCCATCTTTATTCTGTTTAATCGTTTAATGTTTTTTTCATCATGTATGTTTTTTTCAAGCATTTTTACATTTAATTCAATGGTTGAAACAGGAATATTTAATTCATGCAGTGTTTCATTAAGGGCTTTTTGCAAATTATCATCACTTTTAAACAAAGGATCCAAAATAGATTTTGATAAAATAAAATACAAAAATAAAGCAAAACATAAAGAAAATAAAGTAACCAAAATCATATTTTCTAAAAAAAAACCAAAAGTATCATACAAAAAATAGTTAAAACTAAGAGATATTAATAAAATAAATACAAGTACAATACTTTGAGAAATATAAAATATCTTTTTTTTAGAATTCAATTTTATATCCTATGCCTTTGATATTAATAATACTTTCTTTTCCCAATATCTTTTTCAAATTATTTACATATACCCTAATTGAGCCTTCACTATAATCTTCATTAAGCGTCCACAGTTTAGAGACTATCATTTCTTTAGTAATTATAGACTTTCTATTTTCCAAACATAATTCAAATAAGTGCATAACTTTAATGGGCACATTTAAGTCTTGTGTATTTAAGAACAATCTGCTTTTTTGGGCATCATAAGAAAGACCATTTTTTAAAACAAGAGATTCTATGCGTTTTCCAGATCGTTTTAACAAAGAAGAAATTCTTAAAAACAGTTCCTCTAAATCAATAGGTTTACGTAAAAAATCATCTGCTCCATTTATAAAAGCATTTTTTAGTGTTTCTTGATCTTTGTAGGAGCTTAGAAAAATACTAGGAGTATTATCTCCTGCTTCTCTTAAATCTTTAAGTAAATCCAAACCACTAATTCCTGGAACATTTATATCAAGTAAATATACATCATAATTGTTCGTATAAGAGAATTCCATCATAGTTTCTGAATCTTTTGCCAGATGAATTTCATAGCCTTCTTCTTCTAAACAATCTTCTAAACTTTGAGCAAAAAGTAAATCGTCTTCAAGAATTAGTATTTTAAACATTTAAGATTGTTTAAATGAGCTATAGTTCTGTTTTAAAGCTTCATAAGCAATAATTGATACAGAGTTTGAGAGGTTTAAAGAACGTGCGTTATTAGCCATTGGAATAGTAATACACGTCTCTTTATTTTTATCCAATATACTTTGTGGCAAACCTGCATCCTCTCTTCCAAAATAAATATAATCACCCTCTTCAAACTTTGCCTCAAAATAATTCTTTTTTGTTTTAGTTGTTGCAAAAAAATGACGTGAAGAAAAAGGATTTTTTTTCCAAAACTCTTCTATATTTTCATATTCTCTTACATCTAAATCAAACCAATAATCAAGTCCTGCGCGTCTTACTTCTTTTGCAGTGATTTCTCCAAACCCATAAGGTTTAATTAAATGAAGTGTACAATCCAATGCAAAAGCGGTTCTACCAATCGTACCTACATTTCCAGGCATTCTTGGTTCATGTAATACAATATTAAACATTATAGTATCACCGTTTTATTTCCATGTATGAACACCTTTTCGTCTAATAATAATTCCAATGCACTACTTAAAGTCACTTTTTCCACGTTAATTCCAGCCTTTCTCATATCTTGCCATGTATAATTATGGTCAACTCTTACAATATTTTGTGAAATAATAGGACCCTCATCCAAATCATTTGTAACATAATGTGCCGTAGCACCAATAATTTTAACACCTCTTTCATGTGCTTGTTTATAAGGATTTGCCCCAATAAAAGCAGGAAGAAAACTGTGATGAATATTTAATATTTTTTCAGAATAATTCTCTACAAAAGAAGGTGTTAAAATTCTCATATATTTTGCTAATACAATTAAAGAAGGTTCAAACTCATCTATTTTAGCAATAATTTTTTTTTCATGTTCTTCTCTTGATATTTCATTACTAGAAATATGAAAATAAGGAATATCAAATTTTTCAACCAAAGATTTTAAGTGAGAATGGTTAGAAATAACTGCTTTTATATTTGCATTTAATTCGCCATCAATATATCTGATTAATAAATCCCCTAATACATGAGCTTCTTTTGTAACCATTATTACAATATCTTTTTTGTTTTGCATATTTAAAGAAATGCTGGATGTTAGAGGAAGTACTTTTTTTAGTTCTTTTAAGAGAAGTTCTTTCTCTACAGATCCAGAGATAATGGTACGCATAAAAAATTTGTTTGTATTTTGATCAACATATTCTGAGTTTTGTATTATATTTAAGTTATTAGCATATAAAACTTTAGAGACATTATAAACAAGCCCTATTTCATCGCTTGTATTTATTAGAAGTATAAATTCTTTCATTCTTTTCCTATAAAAAAGTAAACCTATATATAATGGTATTACTCCAAAATTATTTTTGAAATAATACCATTATATTGATTAATTTTAAAGAAAATTAAAAATAAAATCTATTCGTAATTTACTTACGAAGAAGACTTTTTAGATTAGAGTAGCAAGTTCTTTTCTGTAAGCTTCAAGATTAAATTCAGTAACTCTTGCAACTCCTGATTCAAAAGCAGCTTGTGCAACAGCTGAAGAAACTTCAACAATTAAACGTTTATCAAAAGCTTTTGGAATAATATAATCAGTTGAAAATTTTACATTTCCTCCAAAAATATCTTGTACTTCTTTTGGAACTTCTTCTTTAGCTAAATTTGCAATAGCATGAGCAGCAGCTGTTTTCATTTCCATATTAATTTTTCTTGCTTGAACATCCAATGCACCTCTAAAAATAAAAGGAAATCCAATTACGTTATTTACTTGATTATTAAAATCACTTCGTCCAGTACCAACAATAGCATCTGGTCTAACTTTTAAAATATCAACTGGAAATACTTCAGGAGTAGGATTAGATAAAGCAAAAACAATAGGTTTATCAGATAATAAAGCAATGTGCTCAATTCCAAATGAACCTGGTTTTGATAAACCTAAAACAACATCAGCTCCTCTAAATGCATCATCAAAACTCATTTCTTCATCAATTGCAAATTCTTCTTTGTATTGATTTAAATCTGTTCTTCCTTTATGTATAACACCTTTAGAATCACACATAATAATATTTGTAACTCCAACATGTTTATACATTCGTGAACAAGATATTGCAGCCGCACCAGCTCCAATTACTACTACTTTTAAATGCTCTAATTTTTTACCTAATAATTCACAGGCATTAATTAAACCAGCAGTTGTAATAATAGCCGTTCCGTGTTGATCATCATGCATTACAGGGATATCTAAATCTTCTACTAATCTTCTCTCAATTTCAAAACAAGAAGGTGCAGAAATATCTTCTAAATTGATTCCACCAAAAGTAGGAGCGATTGCTTTTACAACTTTACAAAACTCATCAACATCTTTTTCATCCACTTCAATATCAAAAGAATCAACAGCAGCAAAAGCTTTAAATAAAACTGATTTCCCTTCCATAACTGGTTTTGAAGCAAGTGCACCAATGTCACCAAGACCTAAAACAGCAGTACCATTTGAGATAACAGCAACAAGATTTCTTTTCGCTGTATATTTATATGCATTTTGTGGATCATCTTGAATAGCTAAACAAGGATGAGCAACACCAGGAGTATATGCTAAAGAAAGATCTCTTTGTGTACTTAGGTTTGTTGTTGTTGATATCGCTAATTTACCAGGTTTTGGATACTGGTGATAATCTAATGCTTCTTCTTTTGTTACTGTTTTGCTCATTTAATAATCCTTGATATTTTTATAACCCTATATGTTATTTGAAAGAATTGTAACAAAATGTAACTTAATTATAATAAAAACATGGTATTACTTCACATAAAAAGTTTTCTTTAAGCTTAAGATACATGATAATTACATGATATCTACATAATATTTACATAATTATGTAATAAATAAAATTAATTATTATTTTATACCTATAAAACCAGCAAAACGACCACATTTTGAATTGTTTCTATATGAGAAATATTTTTTTTCTCCACATTTTGTGCAATGATTTGAAAGAATGATTTTATTTACACCCAAATCATTTAGCATTTTTTTATTTATTTCTTGTAAATTTATATTTTTACCTTTACAAAATTCCGCTCCAAAGTTATTTTTTACAAAATCTTGCATTTCTTCATCAACTTCATAACAACAAACTTGTATAGAAGGCCCAAATTCTACTTCAATATCACACGCCTTAGAAGAGAACTCTTTTTTCATTCTCAATACTACCTTTTCAACAATTTTTAAAAAACTTGATTTCCTCCCCGCATGAACAGCTGCTACAACACCTTTTTTTGAATCTTTAATAAGTATAGGAATACAATCAGCAACCATAACCATCAAATACAGACCTTTTTCCTGTGTTATTAAAGCATCACAATCAAGACTGTGTCTAGAAGAGCCATTATGTACTATTTGGATTTTATCTCCATGTACTTGATTCATATACATTATATTATTTACATTAAAACTGTGTTTTAAAGAGAGCTCATTTCTATTTTCATTAACATTCTTTACAATATCGCCCACATGGTAAGCTATATTGCCATCATTTTTATCGCTAAAAAAACTTTCAATACGATACATATATTAACCTTTAAAATTCTTTTGTATATTTTAATATCTTCTTAGTTGATTTTGTGTTAAAATCCTTTTTTAAAAGGAAAACAATGCAAAAAAATAGATTCGTTATCTTTGGCAACCCTGTTGAACACTCAAAATCCCCTCAAATGCACAATGCTGCATTTAAGCATTTAAATTATGATAATAAATATGAAAAATATTTATTAACAAATGCAAGTACTATTAAAGATGTATTTAATAAAGAAGGGTTTAAAGGAGCTAATATAACAGTTCCACATAAAGAAACGGCTTATTTAGAAGCAGATGAAGTAAGAGGAATTGCGCAAAAAATACAAGCAGTTAATACTTATGTAAAAGAAAATGATAAAATCATTGCTTATAATACAGATGGAGCAGGTTTTATAAAAGCCATACAAGTATTCAATAATGTTAAAAAGGTTCTTATTTTAGGAGCGGGAGGAACGGCAAAAGCCATTGCTTTAAGTTTACAGGAAAAAAATTATGATGTAACTGTAGTTAACCGCTCTCCTGAAAAACTTGCTTTTTTTAAAGAAAATGATATAAAAACCTTTACTTGGGATGATTTTAGATTAAATGCTTATGATTTAGTTGTTAATGCGACCAGCGCTGGATTGAAAGACCAAAAATATCCCTTACCAATGCAGAAACTAGAAAATGTGTTTTTAAATGCACATTATGCATTTGACTGTATTTATGGAAAAGAAACACCTTTTTTAGCTTTAGCAAAAAAAGAAAAGTTACCAGTAAAAGATGGGGAAGATATGCTTTTATACCAAGGAGTATTGGCCTTAGAATATTTTTTAAAAGAAACAATAGATACAAAAACAATTGAAATTATGAGACAAGCTTTAAAGGAAAATAATGAAACACATTAAGAAAATATCGAATTATGCAATGGTTGGTGGACTTGGCGCTATATTAGTTATGGGTTTAGTAGGTTGTGAAGACAAAAATTCCCAAAAAAATGATGCTTTTACGAATGCCAGCCAAAAACAAGGTGCTTTTGTAATCATACAAGAAGAAATAAATGGTTCTTATGCAATTGTTGATGAATTTCCAAGCGCAAATACTACTATTGTTTTACGAAAACCAGATGGAACTGAACGTATCTTATCTAAAGCAGAAATTGATGCACTGGTTCGAGAAGAAGATGTAAAAATTCAAAATGGAACGTCTGCTTTAACCAACCCAGAAATGTCATCAGGTAATGGTGGTATGGGATTAGGGGGAGTATTATTATCTTCTGTTGCTGGAGCAATGATTGGCTCTTACATTGGAAATAAATTATTCAATAATTCAAACTACCAAAGTCAAAGAAGAACTCAATATAAATCTCCATCTACGTATTCAAAATCAAAAAGTAGTTTTTCTAAAGCTAAATCAAGTGCGTCAAGATCAAGTTCAAGCTCTAAAAAAAGTGGTTTTTTTGGTTCTTCTAACAGCAGTAAAAAACGTTCTTCATTTTTTGGAGGTTAAAGATGAAATTAAAACAACTTGAACCTTTAAGTAATGAATACTTAGAATCTATAGGATTTTCTTGGCATACAGATCTTGATAAAAGCTCTTATATTTCAAATGATGTTGTAGTTTTGAGTGAAGATGAAGCCAACGCTTATTATGAAGCAACAAATGAGCTTTATGATATGTTTTGTGAAGCAGGACAATATGTTATAGATAATGATTTATTTCATGATATCAATATTCCTTTTAATTTAGTAGAAATAATTAAAGAATCATGGGAAGAAGATGTACACTGGCATTTATATTCACGCTTTGATTTAGCAGGAGGAATGGATGGAAAAGCGATAAAACTAATAGAGTTTAATGCAGATACTCCTACCTCACTTTTTGAAACAGCTATTATACAATGGGCACTTCTAAAAAAGAACGGTCTGGATGAAGCAAAACAATTTAATAATTTATATGAAGCCATCAAAGATAACTTTAAACGTTTGATTACCCTTGACTCTGATGTAGAAAAATTTGAAGAGTACTACAAAGATTTAGGATGGAAAATACTATTTTCTTCTATTTCTTCTTCCTCTGAAGATGAAAATACGACAAAATTATTACAGCATATTGCTAATGAAGCAGGCTTTAATACTGAGTATGAATATATTGAAAATGTACAATTTTCGGATGAAGGAATTCATAAAGATGATGTGAATTTTGAATTTTGGTTTAAACTCATTCCTTGGGAAGACATAGCAATCGATGAAAATGAATTGGCATTGATTATTAATGAAATTATTAAAAGTAAAAAATGTATTATTTTTAATCCAGCCTATACTTTAATGTTCCAATCAAAAGCCATGATGAAAATATTATGGGACATGTATCCGAATCATCCTTTATTGTTAGAAACATCTTATGAGCCACTTGTGAATACCAAACAAGTTGAAAAAAGATGTTTTGGAAGAGAAGGTGCAAATATAGCAATTGTAAATGCAGATAATTCTTTAGATATGAAAACAGATGGAGAATACGAAGGTTACAAGGCTATTTATCAAGAGTTTTATGAATTTAATCAAGATGAAGATGGAGCGTATTATCAAGCAGGTGTTTTTTATGCTTATGAAGCCTGCGCTTTAGGTTTTAGAAAAGGCGGAAAAATTCTTGATAATATGTCCAAATTTGTTGGACATATAATTGAAGACTAAAATAAATTGTTATTTTTCTTTTTACATAGCTAGTAATAAGCTTCTTTTGTTATAATAGTTAAAATTATTAAATAAAGACAAAAGATTATGCACTTAGTTAACCACATATTTTATACGCATACAAAATTAGAAGAAGAAATATTAAATTTTCCTTCTTCTAAGACTATTATGATACAACTTTTTTGTGCTGATTTTAATACAAAGATAATACAAAAAATTCTGTTACACCTACAGGAAAGCCTTCCACATGCAGTTCTTATTGGCGCTTCCAGTGCAGGAGGAATAAATAATGGGAAACTATGTAATGATAGAATTCTTATCTCCTTTTGTTTTTTCGAACATACCCGCGTAAAAGCATATTATTACCCAAAAGCCAATTATTCTCAAGGCTTAAAAGCAGCAAAAAATATTATTAAAAGGGATACAAAAGTCTGCATTATTTTTTCAGAAACTTTTAAAAATGATTCGGAAGGTTTTCTTGATGCTTTTACTAAGAATAATAAATCGCTTGTTATAGCTGGAGGTTGCGCAAGTGGAGAAGATCATGGAAAAGAAAATTTCATTATCAAAGACAATACTATTTATAAAGAAGGTATTGTTTTACTTTCATTAAATTCAACAGAATTAAATGTTTATTCTGATTATTCACTTACTTGGAGTACAGTAGGAAAAGAAATGCTTGTAAGTAGATGTGAAAATAACATTATATATGAGCTTGATAATAAACCTATACAAGAGGTTTATTCGCATTATTTAGGAAAACAAATAGCAGCTCAGCTACCCAATTTTGACTACGAATTTCCTCTTATAAAAACTGAAAAAACAATGAATGTTGCACTCTCAATTAGAGAAAAAACACAAGACAATGCTTATTTATTTTCAGGAAAAATTCAAGAAGGGGACAGGGTAAAGTTTTCTGTTACGCACGAAACAGACAGTTTAAACGATACCTATAAACACCAAGAAAGAATACTTCAAAATCCCATTGAAGTACTTTTTGTTTATTCCTGTAGTGCAAGAAAACATTTTATTTATGATGAAACACACAATGAATTTACTATCTTAAATAAAGTTGGAAAAAACAGTGGATTTTTTACTTATGGAGAGTTTTTCAATAACAATGGAAAAACGTATTTATTAAACAATACTAGTACTACACTTTCTCTTTCAGAAAATAATATCAATAAAAAAATTGAAACAAATAAAGAACAAGAAGTTTTATCAAAAAAGATTTCTGCGCAAACACACTTAATTGATACTATTCAAGAAGAATTAACCTCAAGTCAGGACTTATTAAACCAATACAAAATAGCCCTAGATGAGAGTGCTATTGTTTCTAAAACAGATGCACAAGGTCAAATTATTTATGTTAATGATAAGTTTTGTCAAACTTCTGGATATACAAGAGAAGAGCTTATGGGACAAAACCATAATATAATTAGACATCCAGATACCCCTACTTCCTTATTTGTAAACATGTGGAATGCCCTCATAAAAGGTAAGGTTTGGCAAAATACTTTTAAAAATAAAAATAAAAAAGGGGAAGAATATTATGTAAAAGCAGTGATGATTCCTATTTTTGATAAAAAAGGAAAAATCATTGAGTACATAAGCATACGTACCGATGTAAGTGAAATATTTTTAAAAGATAAGATTATTAAAGAAGGTTTAATTGATAAATTAACACAAGTAAATAATCGAGAGGCTTTATTAAAACTTTTTGAAAAGAAAGAAAAAAAATATCTTCTTATTTTAATTAACTTAGACAGATTTTCAGAAATTAATAACTACTTCGGATACAATATTGGAGATAATGTACTTAAACTTTTTACGAAAAATTTAAAAGAAATTTTTGGAAATAATATTTTTAGAATTACAGGGGATGAATTTGCGATTGTTAGTAAACGCCCTAAAGAGTGGGAATCTTTATTAAAAAGTATCAATTTTAAAATTCTTGAGCTTGAAAATCTTCATTATAAAATTGCTAAATATGATATTTCTATTAATACTACTTCTGGTATGGCATTTGCAAAAGGAAAAAATATTTATACGCTTGCACATATTGCGTTAAAAGAAGCAAAAGAACAAAGGAAAAAAATTGTATTTTTTAATGCAGAGACATCCCTAAAAGAAAAAATCAGAAACAATATTATTATGATAGAGAAAATAAAACAAGCTATCACAGAAGATAGGATTGTTCCGTATTATCAAGCTATAGTTGATAATAAAACAAAAAAAGTAAGTAAATATGAAGCCTTAATAAGACTAATTGATCGTGATGGTAAAGTTCTGTCTCCTTATTTATTTTTAGAGCATGCTAAAAAAGCAAAATTATATGGGGAACTCACCAAAATTATGATTGAAAAAACCTTTAAAAAGTTTAAAGATCTTGATTTTGAATTCTCAATTAATTTAACCATTCAAGATATTTTATCTTATACTACGCGTAAATACCTTTATGATAAATTAGAAGAATATAAGTGTGGCTCCAGACTTATTTTAGAAATTGTTGAATCAGAGGGAATTGAAAACTTTGAAGATATTATTTCTTTTATCAATAAAGTAAAACGTTATGGCTGTAAAGTTGCTATTGATGATTTTGGTAGCGGTTATTCTAATTTTTCTTATTTGGCTAAATTAAAAGTTGACTTTATAAAAATTGACGGTTCTTTAATTAAAAATATCCATAAAGATGAAAATCAAAAAAACATTGTAGAAAGTATTTTATTGTTTACAAAAAAACAAGGCTTAAAAACAGTTGCAGAGTTTGTAGAAAATGAAGAAATCTTTAATGTTCTAAAAGAATTAGATCTTGATTATTCTCAAGGTTATTATTTTTCTAAACCACAAAAAGATCTCTAAAACTAATTTTTATAATAATTAGAAATATATTCTTGCATTTTATCCATATTTTTTAATATTCTTAACTCTAAAGACATTAAACAAATATCTTTTATATCAAACTGTTCTAATTTAACCAAGTCTTTTGAAGTAGTGATAAAAGAATATCCTTTATACTTAAGTAATAATTCATCAATTTCTTCTTTTTTAAAACTATGATGATCTGCATAAGCTTCAAGAATAGTATAACTTGGTAAAAAATCCAATAAGCGTTTGGGTTTTGAAATTGCTGTTAAGAGTACGAGTTTTAATGGCAAAGAAGATATTACCTCATTGTTTAATTTATAACTAACCATTCTCTCAAAATCGATACCTTCTTGTAAAACGATATCAGCACTAGCATACATCATTTTAGGTTCTCTATAGCCACCAGAAGGCAAACAAAAGACATTTTCAGGTTCACGTTTTGGTTTTAATAAAATGTCAAATTTTTTGATATCATATTTAGAAAAACCATCATCTAAAAAAATAAGGCTACATCCCAGTGTTTTCGCTTTTAAAATAGCTTCTTTTCTATTTTCGGCAACAATAATACTAGCTTTTGGCAAACTATTTGCAAGTAACATAGCTTCATCCCCAGAAGTATTAATATCTACTTTGATATCCCCTCTATACGATACAATATGTAAACCCTTGCTGCTTCGCCCGTAACCTCTTAAAATTACAGCTACATTTTCTTTATTTTTTGCCAATTCTAAAACAAAAGGAGTTTTACCACTTCCACCTACAATTAAATTTCCAATAGAAATAATAGGAAGGCCAAAATCTGTTTTTTTTACCCCTACTTTTTTAAAGGTAATAATTAATATATATATGAAAGTTAAAGGCAGTAAAAAAAAAGAAAGCAGTTTTTGAAAAAAATCTGGATAGAAAAGATAATCTTCTATCCATAAAATTATTTTTTGTCGCAAATTAAATCCAAGAAGACGCTATGTCAATAATTTGGTCACAAATATAATTCACTTCTTCATCACTTAATCCAGGATACATTGGAATTGAAAGAATTTGCTGGTAAGAAGTTAAAGCGGTTCCATAAGCGGTAATTTTAATAGAGTATTTATTTTTATAATACGATAAAAGATGTAAAGGAATATAATTAAGACCTGTTGCTATTCCTTTTTCTTTTAATGCTCTAGCAAAAGCATCTCTGTTTCGTGATACTTTAATAATATACTGAGTAAAAATATGTTCATCTTTATGAGCAGGAGTTGTTATGTGTTTTACACCCGCCAAACGATCTTCATACATTTTTGCAATTTCTTTTCTTCTTTTAATAAATTTATTGGTTTTTTGCAATTGAGCCAAAGAAAAAGCAGCATCTAATTCACTCATATCGTATTTATGTCCAATATCAACAATATCATAAATATAATCTAAGTTTCCATAATCATCATATGTAGTAGTTAATGCATGTGTTCGTAATAATCTTGCACGAGCAGCAATTTCTTCATTATTTGTAACCAAAATTCCACAGCGTGAAACGGCATGTTTTCCATTAGAGGGATTGGTTGAGAATATTGTCATATCTGCTTTTAATGAACCAATTGTTTCATTTTTATAAGTAACACCTAAAGCACACGTTGCATCTTCAATTAAAATAATATTGTATTTTTTACAAATAGCATATAATCTGTCTAAATCAGGCGTTTGCCCAGCCACAAAAGAGATAATAGCCCCTCTTAATTTTTTTGACTTATTTTCTTCTAAAACTTTTTCGAATTTATTTAAATCAATATTCATATCTTCCATATTCATATCAATAAAAATAGGTTCCGCATCAAAATGTCTAACTACTTCGGGAACATTTACAAAAGAATTAACAGACATTAGAATCTTATCTCCACGTTTTAGTTTAATTGAGCTAAGTGCTAGATGAATTGCAGCTGTTGCATTACACGTAGCAACAGCATGTTTTGATCCAACAAACTGTGCAATACTCTCTTCAAACTTTTCAACCTTAGAACCATCTTTGGTATATGTCAAAGCGGATTCAAGTTGTTTTATTTCTTCTTGATCAACACTGGCTCTGTAAAATGCAATTTCTTTCATACTAATATCCTTTAATATTTGCAATTATTGGTAACTTCCCTTTAAACGCATTACTCTTTATTCGATATTCACACATTTCTATTAACTCTTTTTCTACGCCGTCTTTAATTAATTGTTCTTTGCTTTTATTCTCATCAACTAATTGTTTTAAAACCTGATCCATTACACTATAAGAATAACCAAGATCATCTTCATCACTTTGGCCTTCCCATAAATCTGCACTTGGTTTTTTCTCAATTATAGCAGCAACAACGCCTAAATACTTAGCAAACTCAAATTCATCACTCTTATACATCTGCCCAATTGGGTTAATAGCACAAGCAATATCTCCAAAAATGGTTCCATAACCTAATAAAATTTCACTCTTATTAGAAGTTCCTATAACTAAAGACTTATCACGTGCTGAAATATCATATAAAACAGACATTCTTATTCTTGCTGAATAATTTCCAATGCGTAGTTTATCTTCATTCATATTTTTAATATATGCTTCTAACATTGGTTTTATTTCAACAACTTCATAAGAGATATCAAACTCTTCACATAATTTTACTGCATCTTTAATAGATGAATCAGATGAAAATTGAGAAGGCATTAATACCCCTGAAAAATTATCACCAAAGGCTTCTTTACATAAAACGGCAACAATTGCAGAATCTAATCCACCTGAAATACCTACAGTTACTTTTTGAAGTCCTGTTTTTGACACTTCTGTTTTTAAAAATTCAATTAATTGTTTTTTTATATCTTCAAAATTCATTATAAAACCCTCGTAAAAATTATTATATCTTATCTTTTTTTGTTTTTTCATAAATTTCATCAAGAAATAATGAATTGTTTTCTTTTTGTGTCAATTTTTTAATAACTAAATTATCTCTTATGCTTTCTAACTCTTCTTGAGTGAAATAATCCAAAAACTTTGGATTAATCTCTATTACATCCTCTTTATTCGTTTTAATAAGTTCTTTTATATCATCTATTAATGTTTGTTTTATCATTTTCTCTTCATTTTTTATTGTATTTATCCAGAATTTGACTTAAATATAAATCCATTTTTTTTTCACCAACATCCTTTTCTTTACAGGTACAAGAGCCACAAGCACTTCCGGCATCGGTATAAAAAGCAATATCTTTTAAGTTTTTGGCATTTTTTTCTTTTATTGCAAATAGTATTTCTGATAAACTTACATTTTTGCAGCTACAAACAATATATGAATGTAAAAACTTTTGTGCCAAAACTAGCCTTTATTCTATTATTTTAATTCTTATACTAATTCTTAAATTTAAGTATACAGTAATTATTTTTTACTTTCTTTAATCATTTGATAGGCTTCGTTAATTTCTTGTAATTTAGAAGTAGCTTCATCAATAATATTTTGAGCAGCACCCTGCCCTGTAATGATATCAGGATGATATTTTTTAACCAAAGCACGATAAGCATTTTTGATAGTTTTATCATCACTTTGTTCATTAATCCCCAATATCTCATAAGCTTCCTCTAAGGTTTTACTTGCATTTTGTGCTGCATTTGCATAAAAATTCTTAAAGTTTTGTACTATATTTTCATAATCACTTTGTTTGATTTTTAAAGCACTTGCTATGTCTTCAACAATCATTTCTTCCGTTTTTGAAAAGTCTTTATCAATGAAAGCAAGGTTCAGTAGGTATTCTAGTACTTTAACACGTTTAGCATAATCGTTTGATGTTAACTTATACAGTTTATTACACACATCAACTGTATTATCAAAACTGTCTTTTTCTTTGCTAAATATTTCTTTTAATTTTTCTCTAATTTCTTCTTGGTTTTCAAAATGAGAAGAAATATCAGAAAAGGTGTGTTTTAATACTTGTGCTTCTAATTCAGAAACTTGTCCATCTGCTTTTGCTACTTTTGCCATTAAGGCAACTAACAAACCTGCTTCATGGTGCATTAAATCACCCGTGTATCTGTCTTTAACATTTAGATTAATATTAACAAATTTTTCTGTTTTATACGAACGTGATATTAAATACAAAACAAAACCAACAAGTAATAATACTAAGAATTTCATAGGTAACCTTCATAATTTTGTGTAATTTTATCAAAAATTAGGTAAAATCACATCTTTTAAAGCTTAAAAAAAAAGTATATTGTTAAATACTATACTTTTGTTAATAAATGCAAGTAAATATTGTATAAATAATGGAGATTATATGTTCGGAATGGGTTTTATGGAAATACTATTAGTAGCTATTATTGCTATTATTGCTTTGGGGCCAGATAAACTACCAACGGCCATGGTAGAAATTGCAAAATTTTTAAAAAAATTCAAATCAGGCATTGATGATGCAAAATCAACATTGGACAGTGAACTTAATATTTCTGATATGAAAGCAGAAGCCAGTAAATTCAAAGCACAAATTGAAAATGCTAAAAACAGTGTTTCTTTAGATAATTTATCAAAATCCTTTGATGTAGAGGATGATGAGCCCCTAAGTGCTCCTTCCAAAAAAGAAAAAAAACAAAATCAAGAAATTACAACAGAAGAAAATACTACGAGTAAAAAAGAAACAGTAAAAGCAAGCGATAAATTTAAAGTAAAAAAAGATGAGGATAATCAATAATGTTTGAAGAACTAAAACCTCATATTGCTGACTTACGAAAACGTTTGGTTATTAGTATTCTTACGCTAATAGTTATGTTCTTTATTTGTTTTTCATTTTACGAACCTATTTTAGAATGGATGATGCAACCTGTTAAAGCGGTTTTACCTGAGGGTTCTCAAATGGTTGCAATTGAAATACAAGAAACATTTTTCACTGCTTTAAAAGTTTCTTTCTTTTCTGCTTTTTTTCTTTCTTTACCTGTCATATTTTGGCAGTTATGGTTATTTATGGCACCTGGTCTTTATGATCATGAAAAAAAACTGGTATTTCCTTTTGTTTTTTTTGCAACATTAATGTTTGTATCAGGTGCAGCTTTTGCTTATTATGTAGTAGTACCTTTTGGTTTTGAATTTTTAATTGCTTTTGGTTCTACTGTTGTAACTATTTTACCAAGTATTGGAAAATATGTCGGTTTTTTCACCAAATTATTATTTGGTTTTGGGGTATCGTTTGAATTACCTGTAATTACTTTCTTTTTAGCAAAAATTGGTTTAGTTGATGATCAAATGTTAAAAGATTTTTTTAAATATGCTGTTGTTATCATTTTTATATTTTCAGCACTATTAACTCCTCCTGATGTAATCACACAATTTTTAATGGCAGGTCCACTAATATTATTATACGGTGTATCCATTTATATAGCAAAAGTATTTAATCCAAGTAGTAAAGATGAAGATGAAGAATAAAATTAAAGACCCACTTAAAACCTCAAGTTATGACTATTTGTTACCACAAGAACTCATAGCAAACAAACCACTGTATCCAGCTGATAAAGCAAAACTCTTAGTATATAACAGAGAAAAGAATGAAATCATACATTCTACTTTTGAACATCTAATGGACTATTTACCAGCAAACCTGTCTGTATTTTTAAACGATACAAAAGTTATAAAAGCCCGTATTTATGGAAAAAAAGACACAGGTGGAAAAATTGAGCTTTTGTTTAATAAAGCTTTATTTATGAACCGTTTTTTAGTAATGATTAAAGGCAAAGTAAATATTGGTTCTGTATTATATTTTGAACAAAACCTTAGAGTTGAAGTTCTAGAAATCAATGAAGATGGCACACGTGTTGTAAAATTCTTTCAAAATGAAAAACAATTGGATTTTTTAGAACTTATTGATTTATTAAACAGTATTGGGCATTTGCCTTTGCCTCATTATATGAACAGAGAAGATGTACAAAAAGACAATGAAGATTATCAAACACTTTTTGCTAAAAACTATGGAGCAGTAGCAGCTCCTACAGCATCACTGCATTTTACAAAAGACTTACTTGAAAAAATAAATGAGAAGTATAAAGTGAATTACCTTACTTTGCATGTAGGAGCAGGTACGTTTAAACCCGTTGATGCTGAAAATATTTTAGATCATCCTATGCACAGTGAATATTTTCATATAGGAATAGATGCAAAAGAAGCCATTGATACTGCTAAAAAGATTCTTGCTGTTGGAACAACCGTTACACGAACAGTAGAATATTATGCACGTACAAATATGATACAAGGAGAGTGTGATTTATTTTTAAATACCTCAAACAAACCCATTAAAGTAGACCATTTACTAACCAACTTTCATTTACCAAAATCTACTTTGATTATGTTAATTGCTAGTTTTGTTGGTTTAGAAAAAACCATGGAAATTTACCAAGAAGCCATAAAAGAAGAATATCGATTTTTTTCTTATGGTGACGGTATGTTGATTATATAAAGAAGGAAAAAATATGGCAAAATATATATTATTTGATACAGAAACTACAGGAAATAAAGACGAAGACAGAATCATACAGTTTGGTGCTATGATTATTAATCAAGACTCTTCTTTAGAAGTATTTGATGAATTGTGTTCCAGTGAAGAAAAAATTAAAATTGAAGCAATGGAAGTTCATAACCTAACACCTGATATGTTTGAAGGAAAACCAAAAGCTACTGAAACAAACTTTTATAAAAAATTATTAGAGTTAAATACTAATGAGAACTATTTAATAGCTCATAATATTTCTTTTGATTTAGGAATGATAAAAAAAGAAGGTTTTGAAAATAATTTACAGTTAATTGATACGCTAAGATGTGCAAAACATCTTTTTCCAGATCTTCCTTATCATCGTTTACAATATTTGAGATATGCACTTGAATTGTATAAAACAGAAAAAGAAGAAGCAGCAAAACTTAATATTGTAATTAAAGCCCATGATGCGTTGGGAGATGTTTTAGTAATGAAACTCTTTTTATCAAAATTAATAACAAAAGCAAGAGAACTTTATCCAGATTATAACCCAATTGAGCGTTTAGTAGATTTAACACGAACACCTGTTTTAATTAAAACCTTTAAATTTGGAAAACATAAGGGTAAAGAAATTGCACAAGTAGCAAAAGAGGATGCTTCATACCTTAACTGGATGAAATCAAATATGGATTTAGATGAAGATTTAAAATATACTTTAGACAAAGTATTAAATACAAATAATTATTAAGGAAAAAATTGAATAAGTTTTCAAGAATAGGTTTTATTCTAGCGGCTGCAGGCTCAGCTGTTGGACTAGGAAATATATGGAAGTTCCCTTATATTACAGGGGAATTTGGAGGAGGAGCTTTTGTTCTTATTTACCTTCTTTGTATTTTGCTTATTGGATTATCTGTATTTATAGCAGAATCATTTATAGGTCAATATGCAGAAAGTAATGTAGCAAGCGCTTTTGTTAAAACATCAAGTAAAAAAAATCCTTTATGGAAATATACGGGATTTATGGTCTTTACAGGTCTTATTATTTTGGCATTTTATTCTGTCGTTTTGGGTTGGATTTTGCATTATGTAGTAAGTTCATTTTCATCTTTACCCAGTGAAGCTTCAATAGCAGGGGCTAGTTTTGGCGCATTAACAAAAGATATTAATACACAAATATTTTATCATACCTTGATATCTATTACCGTAATTTACATTGTTCTAAAAGGAATAAAAGAGGGAATTGAAAAAGTAAACTTAATTTTGATGCCTTTATTAGCACTTATTTTATTTGGCCTACTTTTATATGCTTTGTCTTTGGATTCTTTTTCAAAAGCCATGAGTTTTATGTTTATCCCTGATTTTTCAAAAATCAACGAAGATGCACTTTTAGCAGCACTAGGGCAAGCTTTTTTCACCTTGTCTTTAGGAATTGGTACTATTCTTACCTACTCAGCCGCGCTTCCTAAAGGGTCTAATTTTATTAAATCTTCGTTGTATGTAGCAATTATAGATACATCTATTGCACTTATTTCGGGTTTAATTATCTTCACTTTCTTGTTTGAAGCAGGAGCACCAAGTGCTTCTGGACCTGGTTTAGTATTTATATCTCTTCCTGTAATATTTTCTTCTTGGGGAATATTAGGACAAGTTATTGCTATCTCATTTTTTCTGGCTTTAGTATTTGCTGGAATTACTTCTGCTGTTTCTATGATTGAGCCTGCTTTAATGTTTTTTATTGAACGTTTCAAAATGACACGACGAAGTGCAACAGTATTATGTGGTGCTGTATTTTATATACTTGGAATAATAGCTTTATTATCAATGTCAGATGAATACGGTTCTTTATTAAGTTTTTCTGGTAAAAACGCTTTTGATTGGATGGATTTTATTACATCCTCTGTTATGATGCCACTTGCTGCTATTTTAACCTGCGTATTTTTAGGTTATTTTGTAGATAAAAAATTATTACAAACAAGCTTTGAAAAACACACTTCTATTTTAGTATTTAATCTTTGGTATATTTTAGTTAAATATCTTGTACCTTTAGCTATTACTATTTTATTAGTAAACAAACTGGGACTAATCTCTTAACATTACAGGTAAGAAGTATTTTTACTTCTTACCTGTAAGTACCACTCTTAAACAAAAACTTTTATATTAAATACAAACAATAAAATATTTAAAACAATAAATGCTTTTCTTGATTTAATACTTAAAAAAGAAAAAACAATATATATAAACAAAAAATAAATATTCGTATCATAATTATAAGTACTCACCTCATAAGATAAAATCCAAAGTAAATATTCATCAAAAAAAGAACCTTCATTAATAAGATGCAAAAACAAAACAAAAGGGTAAAAAAGAATGAACAATAAAGACAAGAGGGGTGAAAAAAGCTGATACAAAGAAGTAAGAGGGAAAAAATAGTGAATAATAGGATTTAAAGCAGCAAAAATCCAAATATTAAAAAATAAAAATGATATTTTTTTATTTAAATTTTTCAAATGTACAAAATACAAAAATATATAAAATACACCTGCTAAAGAAAAATACAAAGATAAAGAAAATATATACTTAGGAAAAAAACATATAATAAGCATAAAGGTTAATAAGAGGCTTGTAAAAGAGAAAAGTTTGATATGGGAACGTAATAGGACTAAAGCAATACAAAACATTATAAAGGCTCTTAAAAACGATGCTAAAAAGCCAATCAAATACAAATAAAAAAACAAGAAACAAAAAATAGCCAATAAAATATCCATTCTTTTATTTCTATAAGGAAAAAACTGCTGATGTATATTTTTATACAAAAGATGCAAAATAAAATATAAAACAAGAACAATCACTCCTAGGTGAAAACCAGAAATGGCAAATAAATGCGATACGCCATAAGTATTAATAGCTTTTCGTAAACTTTTTGCCATACTTTGTCCTAAAAACAAGGCTTGATATAAGTGCTGCATTAATATATTCTCATGCTGCTGTTTAATTAAAGAAGAAAGTCTGCTTTTTGTAGTAGGTATAGAACTGTTGGCATATAAAACAATACTGTTGGTATAAAAACCCTTAAGATAAGAATAAAAAGTAATATTTTTTGTTAAAAGTAATAATTGAATGTTTTTTATTTCATTTAAATTATAGTCTTTGGGTATTTTACTGTAAAACGTGAAATCATTGTTTGTTAATTTACTAATATAAAAATCGTCTTTTTTATAAAAGAACAAAATAGTAAAAGAGTCTTCGTACAATACATTCTTTTTAACGTTTTTATAAGAAGTATATTCATACAAAGTACTTAATAAAAGTATTAAAGCTAAAAACAAACAAGCCTTGATATATTCTTGTTTGTTTTTAAGTAGTTTTAGTTTTTTTAATTTCATAAACCATTATATGAAATAATGATTTAAATTATTAAACTATTTGATTTTTTTCCAAATTGACATTTCAGATAAAGTATGTTGATATTTTCGTTTACTCTCTTTAATAACAAAAGGTACATCTGTTGTATGAAGCAATTCAAAGTCGCTTAAAGACTCTTTTAATGTCTGCAAGGTAGATATTTCTTTATTGTCTTTAATATATCCACCCAACCAGTTTTCTCTTGGTGTGTATTCTTCTAACCACGTATAAGGACTTAATATCACTAAAAGACCCTCTTTATTTACACGTGTTGGAATATCTTCTAAGAATTTTTGGGGAGAATACAATCTATCAATTAAATTTGAACAAAAAATCAAATCATAAGCCGTATAATTGTCTTTTAAATTACACGCATCTCCTTGCATAAAACTTACCTTATTTTTATACTCATCTAGTCCTAAGTCTTTTAATGAAATAACTTTATTATCAAAGATTTCACCTTCTCTTTTATCTTTATACGTCAAAGTATCGTATTTAACCAGTTTTATTCCAACATTAATAAAATTAGCAGAAAAATCAATTCCTAATACCTCATCATAATGTTTAGCAAGTTCAAAAGTAGATCGTCCTACTGAACAACCTAAATCCAAAGCTTTTATGGTTTTGTTTTTAGGAATAAAATCTTTTACAATTTCAACCGCATTCACACAAAAGTTTTTTACGCCAAAGTTCTCAGCTCCATAATGAAATTCACAGTATTGAGAAATGGATTCATCGGTTTCATATACATTGTCATTTAATTTTGTTCTGTACTCATTACTTGATTTAACATATCTAAAGCCAGCATGTTGATAAAAATCTTTTCTAAAAGCATATCTAGCAGAACGTAAAACTTCATTTCCTAAAGACATAAAAGAGCCCCCTTTCATTAAACAGTGTTTATCATCAAAAGTAGGAGTAGTAAAATCATCATAAGATTTATGTTCTAAAAAATCATCAAAAGGATACATAGGAGTAGTACTCCATTGCCATACATTCCCAACAACATCATAAAAATCATCAAAAGCATATTTATCTACAGGCGTTTGATTAAAATATTTAAGTGCAATATTGGCTTCTTTGTCTTGTGCCTTAACATAATCATTTAAAGCATAAAACTCATCTTCACTGGCCAGTCTTACTTCATAGCCTAAAAGCTCACTTTTGTATTTACAAAATGCTTCTGCTTCATGTGCATTTACATCTACAGGATAATTTAAAGGAAGCTCAACTTCTCTATTGATTTCTCTTAAATAATACGCATTGTCTCGTTTTACCCAAAACTTTGGATAACAGGCTTCTGAATGATCTAACCATTGAATACCCTCTTCACTAAAGTAATGCAGTTTAGAATAGCCCCCTGCTTCAATAAACTCTAAAAACTCTCCATTAGATACTAAGTACTTAGAAGCTTCAAAATCTTTGATACTTGCTTTATGGTAAGAGAATTCATTGTCCCATCCATAAGCTTTAGGATCTTCTCTGTCTTTTTGTAAAACCACTGTAGAACCAAGAACTTTTATGAGCTCATTTTTAGGATAGGTTGAAGAAGCTTCATTGTTATAAGTAAACAAAGCTTTAGAGCTTAAATACTCTAGATCTAATTCTCTTAACAATACAGAAGATGTTTCTATATGAATGTTTTCATGTTCAATACCCATAAGTATAATCCACATAGGAGAATCCCAATTAATAGGCATAGTAAATTCTATATTATCAATTAGTCCTAATACCATAGCTTTAACTTCATCTCTATAGATTTTTGTTTCTTCATAACTAGGCCAGGCATAACTGCTTGCATTTAAATCATCCCAAGTCATTTCATCTACCCCTATAGCAAATGTTGCTTCAAAGGTCTTATTTACACGTTCTTTAATGATATTAGCTACCATTAGTTTATTAACAAAAAATGTTGCAGTATGTCCAAAATAAAAAACCAAAGGATGTCTTAGTCTATTGGGTTGTTTTAAGATATCTTTTTTATCTTTTAATAAATCAAAAAGTTTTTCATCCAGTTCAAAGGTTTGCAAAAAATATTCTTTAATTTCTTTTCTTTTCTCTTCTATACTGCCAGTATCTAAAACAATGGTATCTTTTATATAATTCATTTTATCTCTCTTAGTGATTTTTTGAGTGTTTTATAGTAATAATTACTATGGGTAAAATTGTAGGGTACATTATAACCATAACTTACCTTTAATAAAGTAAAGAGAATTTATGGTAAATTCTCTTTTATAAATTTCCGCACTTTAGTCATTTTATGTGTATTCTTCGTTTACTTATAAGGGATTATATTTAATTATTTTAGAGTAAAAAGAGGAACAATATTATTTAATAATAATATTCAATATCAATAACTCCCCATTCTCAGGTTTTTTAATAAATAAAATAATCAAAATCAGAGAAAAAAAGTAGCAATACACAAAAAATTTACAATTTTAATCTAAGCTTTGATAGTAATCAAGTAATTTTAATTTAGTTTAGTTTAAAATAACTACATTTACAAACATTAAAAGGAAACAAAATGAAAAAATTAGTAATAATGGCCTGTATTCTTGCTGCAACTGCAGCATTCTCTGCACCTTATGCAAAATGTGCTGGATGTCATGGAGCAAACGGAGAGAAAAAAGCATTAGGTAAATCAAAAGTAATGAAAGATATGACTAAGTCTGAAATTGTAGCTGCACTAAACGGTTATAAAGATGGATCTTACGGTGGACCAATGAAAGGTCTTATGAAAGGTCAAGTTGCTAAATTAAGCGCTGCTGATATTCAAGCAATTGCTGATAAAATCGGTAAATAAGACATTTTATTATCAAATCTAGATTTTCTAGGTTTGATGAACTAAAACTTTATTTCGTCCTTGTTCTTTGGCTTCATATACAGCTAAATCTGCTCTTTTAATTAAATCATCTTTAGAACTGGCATTTTTCCAAAATGCAACACCCATTGATACAGTAAGACTAATACTTTCTTTTACATTTGGTACTTTTTGACTTTTAATTTCAATTCTTAGTCTGTTTAGAATTTTTAACAATTCTTCTTCTTCTTTAAAACATAAAAGAATAAACTCTTCTCCTCCAAACCTATATACCTGTGCATTTAAAAGCAAACAATAATCTTGTAGTTTCGAACTTAAGTATTTTAAAGCTTCATCCCCTGCATCATGACCAAACTTATCATTAATACCTTTAAACCTATCTGCATCTACAAAAACAGCAGAGAGTTTGTTTGAATCCAAGCGTTTAACATAAGCATTTAAATCATCTTTCATTTTATACCTGTTATATAAACCTGTTAAATAATCCCTAAACATAATATCTGCCATGTCTTCTTTTTCTTTTAAAAGCTTTTTTATTATCTCATCTCTTAAATCAATAGAAGTTGTATTCTTTTGTTCTAATATAATACCTAAGTGAAATTCAAAACATTGTTCTTTAGTATTGTATTTTAAGGAAGTACATTCAATAATAAGCTGAGGTTTTAAAGAGCCCAAACCATTTACTATTTTTAGTTTCTGTATGTTTTTAATGGAATAGCTGATTTTATCATTTAGTATTTTAGGTTCTAAAAGCTCTTTTTGCCAATATTTGGAAAAGTCTTTTCTTAATATTTTTTGTTGTGCATTTAAAATATCTTCAAAAACTTTTTGATCGACACTAAGTTGTAGCATTTATTTGCCTTTTTTTATTTAAAGAAGTGTATCTTATCTTTGTTTAAGAGCTAAGGCATTTTTTTTATTATTATGATACAATTTTTCAATACTGCTTTCTTTGTTTAATAAAAAAGAAGCATTGTTTTATACAATATATTATTAAAAGGTAAAACATTGAAAACACACATTCTATTAATAAGTTTAAGCTTTTTATTTATTGCTTGTTCTTCTACAAAACCACAGGTACAAGTACAAAACACACAGCAAGAGAAACAAGTCTCTTTAAACGTTTCACAAAACCCTTTGTTTTATGCACAAAAGATAGAATCAAGTATAAATAAACAAGATAAAAAATTCAAACACTTAATAAGGAAACATTTTAAACCCTGGGAAATTAGAAAGTTTTCTTTTTCAAAAGAAGAAGCGCAATGGGGTTTAATGTATGCTAAAAGAGACGTTTACAGCTCAAATTTTCAAAAAATTCCTTCTTCTTGGTTTAAAAAACAAACATACAATTCAAACTTTAAAAAGTACAATACTTTGATGAAAAATGCTATTACTGTTAATAACTCAAACTTAAGAGTATTTCCAAGTGATGGAAAAATATTTTACAATTTTAAAGACAATGCTTCTGCTTTAGCTTTTGATTATAATCAAGCTTCTAGTATTAAAATAAACACCCCTATTGTAATTTCTCATCTCTCAAAAGATAAAGCCTGGGCTTATGCACAAACAGCCTATACTTCTGGATGGTTGAAAATGAAAGATTTAGCTTATGTAAGTGCTAAACTAATAAAACTTTTTAAAACAAAAGATTATTTCATTGCAACAAAAGATAATTTTGCGATTTATAAACACAATATGTTTATTGAAAATGTAAAAGTTGGAACTATTTTTCCTTATAAAAGAGGCAAAAAAAGCGATGAATTTTTCATAGTAAGAAAACATGGATCGTTAAAAGGTCTTATTTCTTATATACATATTTCTTCTGACAATGTAAAAAAAGCACCCATAGCTTTTAATACCTCTAATCTTACCTCTTTAACCAATGAGCTTATTAATGAGCCTTATGGTTGGGGTGGTACCTTTCATGCAAGAGATTGTTCTGAGTTAACCAGAGATTTTTTATCTCCTTTTGGTATTTATTTGGACAGAAATTCAAGATCTCAAAGTAAAAATGGCAAATACCTAAGTATGGAGAAATTAAACAATAAAGAGAAAAAAGCGTTTTTGATAAAACATGGAGTTCCTTTTTTAACCCTTCTTTATAAACAAGGTCATATTATGTTATATATTGGGCATAAAAACAATGAACCTATTATTTTTCATAATCTTTGGAGTATTGTAGGACAAAATGAAGAAGGTGTAAAAAATAAAAATATTATTGGGAAAGCAGTTATTTCCTCACTAGAACCTTTTACTGCAAGAAATCAAGACAATAAAGATTCTTTATTATCCAAAATAAAAGGACTTGTTTTATTAAACAATTAAAAGCAGTATTTGTTATACTGCTTTTCTTAAATAGACCAAACGATATAACATAGGTACATAATACAAATTTAACACCGTAGCCCATAATACTCCAAAACCTAAAGAAACTGCCATAGGCTGTAAAATTAAAGCCTGTCCAGAAGCAAAGAATATCAAAGTAGATAAACCCAAAATAGTAGTAAGTGAGGTTAATAAAATAGGTCGTAACCTAGTAAGGGCTAATTCTTCCAACTCTTCAAGCGTTTTTGCTTTTTTTATAAAATCCATCATAATAATACCGTCATTAACAATCACTCCAGCAAGACCAACCACTCCAATTAAAGAAGGCATGGTAATGTTCATTCCTAAAAGATTATGTCCTACAATAACCCCTAAAAGAGATAAAGGAATGGTTGAAATAATAATAAGAGGTTTAATCAAAGAATTAAACATCCAAACCAAAGAAATAAAAATCAAAGTAACAGCAATAAGTACAGATTGAATCATTTCTTCAATTACTTTTATATTTTCTTCTTCTTCTCCTTTGATTTTAATGCTTACATTATGTCCTACGTCTTCTAATAAATCTTCTAAGTGCGAATAAACTTCGGATGATGTTATTTTTGATAAAGAAGCCGTAAGAGAAATAATACGCAAAGAATTTTCTTTAAAAATTTGAGAATAAGAGGTATTACTGTGAAAAGATACTATTTCTTTTAATAAAACTTTTTTATTGTCAAAAGGTACTTTTATTTCAAAACTTTCTAAAGAAGAAAAAATATCTTTGTTTTTTCCTTTAAAAACAATATCAACCAAACCTTCTTTATCAAACATTTTAGAATACGTTGCATTTAAATAAAGAGGTTTTAATTGTGTACTTAAATAACTCTCACTAATAGCAAGACTTTTCCCATAATTATTAAGACGTAATTTTATTTCTAAATTTCCTTCTAAAACATCATCGGATATATTAGTAACACCGTCTAAAGAAGAAAGTTTGTTTTTAAGTAAAACAAGGGCTTTTTTTACTTCTTCACTGTTTCCACTTAAAGAAAGTTCAAAATCATTTTTAATAATACCTGCTTGTGGTACAAAAATATTTAAGTCCTTAAATGAAGGTGAGAGCGTAAACTCTTTTAGAAGAGCTAAGAGCTCAATTTGTATGTTTTGGGCCGTAGTCGTTCTTAACATATTGCTATCATCATATTTAGGAGATAAATAAGGATTTATATACTTATCAAAAACATTAGCAGGAACATGTTCATTTAAATTAACAAAAATCTGGAAATAAAATTCTTCAAACTGGGCTTGATTCTGCCCATCTAGTTTTAAACCAATAACAGATGAAATGGAAGCCACATTATTTGAGAAATCATATTCTTTCAGAATCTTTTGTTCAATTTGACTCACTAATTCTTCTGTTTGGGAAAGTTTCGCCCCCACGCCAACTGAACCATTAATAAATATTTGAGTATTGTCAAATTCTGGCATTAAGGTAAATTTTGAGTTAAAAGCAGAAACAACAATCAACGATAATATTATTAATACCATAGAGATAAGCCCAAAAAAACGCTTTTTCAATAAATAATTTAACACTTTTTTATAAAATATTTTACTTTTTATCCAAAAAATATCTGATTTTTTAGTTTTTGTATGTACTTTAAATAACTCTTTTGCATGCAAAGGAAGAAAAAAGAAGGCTTCTAAAAGAGAAGCCAATAATAAAATACTAATAATGACAGGTAGTATCTTCATAAACTTGCCTGTTTCACCTGTCATTAGTAAAATAGGTAAAAAAGCACAAATAGTTGTAGCCGTTGCAGTTAATACAGCAGGATAAACTTCCAGCGCCCCATCAAGTGCTGCATCAAATCTGTTTTTTCCCATTTCTAAATGCCTATAGATATTCTCTCCTACTACAATAGCTTCATCAACCAACATTCCAAGCGCAAGTAAAGCACCTAATAAAGACAGCATATTAATAGAATAGCCATAAGCATTAATAACAATTAAAGCAATCATAAAAGAAGTAGGAATACCAATAGCTATTACAATTGCAATTCTTGCATTAATAAAAAACAGTAAAGCAATAAACAATAAACACAAACCAAATAAAATATTAGACACCACCGTATTTAATCTGTTTTTTATCCAAACAGACGTATCCGTATGCGTATCAAAAACAATATCTGGGTATTTTTGTCCATAGTTTTTTAAAATCTTTTTTATTTCTTGGGCTAAATAAATAGCGTCGCCTGAGGCACTTTTATTAATACCAATAGAAATATCTCTTACCCCATTAAAATGGGAGACAAAAGAATTATCATCCAGTGTAAAATCAAGTTTTGCTATATCTTTAAGACGCAGACTTAAATTATTCACAGTAAGTAAAGAGTTTTCTAATGTTTTTAGTTCTTTTTCACCATTATACGTACTTAAATAATAATGCCTTTTACTGTCTTTTATAACGCCCAAGGGAAAAATACTGCTTTGATTTTGTACCGCTGTTATTACATCATTTACATTTAAGCCATACGCATCTATTTTTTTTTCATTAAAAACAATCTCTAGTTCTTTAGAAGAATCGCCCCAAATTTCAACTTCGGATAAATCTTTTAGTTTAATAATGTCTCTTTTTACATCTTTTGCAATAACTAAGAGTTTTTCTTTTTTTAGTGCTGAACTAAGTACTACAGTGATAAGAGGTATTTTATAAATAACTTCACTAATAGTAGGTTCATCCATATCAGAAGGAAGATTTTTTTTACTTTTACTTACAATGTCTTTTACTTCAAAAATAACATCATTTACATTTACGTCTTTTTTTAATTCCAAAACAATAGTAAAAAATCCATTTTTAATAGTAGAAGAAATTTTTGATACATCAGATACCTGACCTAAATCATCTTCTAAGTCTTCAACAACTATTTTATCCAAGAGTTCAGAACTAGCGCCTGCATAACTTCCAAGTATAGAAATGGCTTGCATTTTTGAAGGTGGAAATATTTCTTTAGGAATATTAAAATAAGAAAATACAGACAAAAGCAGTAAAAACAACAAGAGAAGATGGTTTAGAATGGGTTTATTTAAAGCAAAAGAGATAATATATTTTATCATTGTTTATCCAAGGTATTTATAATCAAAGAATCAATAATTTGATTTTTAAACTTCATATCTTCTAATTGTTGAACTAAAAATCTGTTTTCTTCTTTCAAAGAAATATAATGCCCAAAAAGTTTATTAATATCTTTAGAAGTATAATAGATATTGTTTTTTATATATATTTTTGGGAAATACAATAATAATGCAATGCCTAAAGCAGACAGAGCAATAATAATTGAATTTTTTGCATTTAGTTTAATCAAACTTAAAAATCCTTAATTTGGAAGAACGTGAGCGTGGGTTCACTTTAATCTCAAGCGCGCTAGGAGTAATTGGTTTTTTACTAAGAATTTTTCCCAAAGAGTTATTATTTCCACAAGTACATCTAAACGCATCACTTGGACAAATACATTTTTTACTCCATTGTTTAAAATATTGTTTTACTATTCGATCTTCCAACGAATGAAAAGAAATAATAGCCACAATACAATTTTTGGGTTTAAACAAAGCAAGAGAATCAAATAATCGCTTTAACACACCAAGCTCATCATTTACTTCTATTCTAATTCCTTGAAAAGGAAGAGTTGCTGGGTGAATTCGCCCTTTATGCATGTTTTTTGATATACAAGCGGCTAGGTTTTTTGCAGATGTAAAAGGCCTGTTATTAACAATAAGTGAGGCCATTTTTTTATATTCTCTTACTTCTCCACATTCATCAAATACTCGTTCTAATTCATCTTGGGAATAATTATTGACAACAAAAGAAGCATCCAGTTCTTGTTTATCATCCATTCTCATATCAAGAGTTTCACTCTCAAAAGAAAAACCTCTGCTTTTTTTATCCAATTGTAAAGAAGAAACGCCAATATCAGCCAAAATTCCTCTGATTTCAAAATCTTTAAATTGTTCAAAAATATGCTCAAAATTCCCTTTGTTAAACCTAACTCTGGGAGAAAATTCTTCTAAAGCAATTTTTGAAAAATCTAAAGCTTCATCATCTTGATCATTACAAATAAGCTTAATATCATCGTTTTGAAGTAATAAACCCTTGGAATGTCCTGCATAACCAGTAGTACAATCAATGATATAACCTTCTTCTATATCTTCAAAAGCCTTTAGCGTTTCATTGTATAGTACAGGTATATGTGGTGCAGTCATTAAATACATCCTTATTTTATTTTTGATATCATAACAAAACTTTAATTTAAGGCTTTTTAAAATGACTGATAAAAAAACAATAAATTTATTATCCAGCATTTGTTCTATAATGTTTAGAAAGAATTTTTTTGGTATTTACCATGGTGCGATTTCAGCAAAGACTGACCAGCACAGGTTCTTAATCAATAAATCGGACTCAATGTTTGATAAAATGGATGAAAATGCATATTGTGACTTAAGTATTATTACACAAGATTACAGATGGAATACAGCAAGTATGGATTCTCATATTCATGCCAATATTTATAATAACATTCATGAAGCAAAATATATTGCTTTTGGAGTGCCTCTTTATACAACAGCATATTCTTTAACGCACGATAAAATTGTTTTTGAAGACTACTTTGGCAAAACAGCGTTTAATGAACTTCCTATTTATGATCCAGGGGATTTCTCAACTTGGTATAACAGAAATGGTTTGGAGATTACAAAATATTTAAAAGAATCCCATAATCATGTCATGATAATCAAAGGTGTAGGTACTTATGTTTACGACAGAGATATTAATTCTTTATTAAAAAAAATTGCAATCTTAGAAAATAGTTGTAGATTACTTAGTCTAAAATCATCTTTTTAATGGGAGATATATAAGAAAAATACAATTATTTAAGTAATGAGCCTACTTTTAGGTATTTGTAAGCTTAGATAGTATAAAGTTTGCCTATCTTAAATTTAAACAAAGGGATTTTTCTATGAATAAAGCAGAATTTATCGACGCAATTGCAGCAAAAGCTGGATTATCTAAAAAAGACGCTAAGGGTGCAGTTGATGCAGTACTTGAAACAATTACTGAAACATTAGTAAAAAGAGAAAACGTTAGTTTTATTGGTTTTGGAACTTTTTCTACAGCTGACAGAGCTGCTAGAACAGCGAAAGTACCAGGAACAGACAGAACAGTTAATGTACCTGCAACTACTGTAGCTAAATTTAAAGTTGGAAAATCTTTAAAAGAAGCAGTATCTGGAAAAAAATAATTCTATTTTTTTTTAAAAGGCTTGTGTTTTCACAAGCCTTTTTTTATGTAAAATTTTAATCCTACTACTAAAGAACACTTTTGTTATTTTTACAAAATTTACTATAAATTCTATCCTTTTCTAAACACCCAAACAAATAAATTTAAATTCACAAATAACTAGTTTATGCCTTTAATTCTATTTTAAAGTCTTTAAGTATACAATTTGTATACATCAAGGAGTTCTTATGGAAATTAATTCAGGAATATCGTACAATCAGAGTTCTTATTTAAATGGAAATAAAGCATTAGAGCGAATTTCAAGTGGCTCAAAATTAAACTCTGCCAGTGATGATGCTTCCTCTTTAGCTATATCTGCCCAACTACAAAAACAAAGCAGTGGTTATGCACAATCTATTTCAAATGTTAATTCTGGTGTTGCTTTAACACAAATTGCAGATCAGGCTATTAATGAACAAAGTAATATCCTAGATACCATTAAAGAAAAACTTTTACAAGCCTCAACCGATACAACTTCAGATGATGGAAGAGCAAATATTTTAAAAGATATTCAAGCTTTGAGTGAGCAATTAAACAATATTGCAAGCTCTACTAATTATAATGGCAATTATCTCTTACAAGAAAATGCCACTTCACAAGAAACAAGTGCAAATTTAAGTTTTCAAGCAGGGAATTCAAGTTCTGATACCATTGAAACACAAGGAATTCAAGCAAATACGCTAGGACTTGGTCTTGAAAACTTATTAAATCAAGATGCAGCTACTTTTGATTCAAGTACAGCAAGAGAATATTTAGAGACTGTTGATTCTGCTATTAGCACCTTAAGCAGCTTTCGTTCAGAATTAGGAAGCTCACAAAACCAATTAGAAAGCTCTGGAAGATCATTGATTTCTGCTTATACTCAAACACAAGAAGCGCAATCTGTTCTAAGTTCAGCCAATATTGCAGAAGAAATAGCAAACTTTAATAAAAACAATGTATTAACACAAGCAGGTATTTATGCCCTTGCCCAAAGTAATAATATTAAACAAGATGCCGTAATAAGATTGCTTTCCTAACAATCTTATTACTGTTTTACTCTAACTTCCCAAATACTTTATATTCTTCCCAGTACTCATCTAAAGCACTTTTTAATTCTTCTTTGCTTAAATATGTTTTTTCTTTTATTCCAAAACGACTAATAAAAGCTTCTGGCATTATGGTATTTTTTTCCTTGGGATTTTGCAGATAAGAGAGCATTTGTTTTTTAAGCTCACCTTGTGAAGAATACGTAAGCAAATACCTATAAAAAAACTTATCAATTGAAACAGGAAGTTTGTTATGGCAAGATAAACAGTTCTGCTTGTACACAGAAGCTTGCATTTGTATTATTAAACAAAACCCTATCATTAAAACTTTTACCATCTAAGCTCCATTTTTGTTCCTTTCTTAATAAGAGAAGAAGCCGTAATATTTATATCATACTCATCACAAATAAGTTTAACTATATTAAGTCCAATCCCAAAACCCCCAACTTGATAAGAAAAACGAGAGTAACGCTGAAACAGATATTTTATATCTTCTTCTTTAATCCCAATACCCGTATCTTCTATGCAAAGATAAGACTCTTTTAAAATAAAATGTATACTTCCTTTTATTTTATTATATTTAATAGCATTGGAAATTAAATTATCGATTATTTTAGAAATCTTCTTATTATCGCAATAAATAAAAATATCTTTGTTTATCTGTGAGTGCATTGTTATTTTTTTACTTTTTGATAAGGATTTAAAATATTCAATGCGTTGAAGAAACAAAATACTTAGGTTTATATTCTCATTCTTTGAAATAATTTTATTATTAAGCGTTAAATACGTCAAATCATCATAAATATTTGAAACCGTGCGTGCTGCAATTTCTATTCTGTTTATCTTTTTTTGAATTTTTTCATCAAAACTATGGTTTTTAAGCATTTCAACATTTGAAGTAATAACCATTAAGGGCGTATTTAACTCATGCGTTGTATCTTTTATAAAATTATCCAAAAGGAAAAAAGAGTCTCTCATTGGTTTTAAAAATAATCTTAATAAAAAAAATCCCATTAAAAACATAAAAATAAAAGCAATACTTGAAAAAAGTGCTATCTCTTTTTTTACACTAAAAAACCAATCATTTTTGTCTATTATCTCAATAACAATATACTTAGCCCCTAAATAATAAGATTCAGGTTCTTCTATAAAATGAATATGAGAAGTATTGGTATAAATAACTTCATTTAAAGAAACATTTTTGGCTTCTAGGGTTGAAAAAATAAGCGTTTGCTCACTGTCATAAATAGCTGAATTGAATTTTTCATCTCTGGGATAATATTTGTATTTGTCAAAATTAATATGTAAGTCTTTTAAACGTAAGATAAAGTCTTTGGAATAAGCTTGTAATACTTCTCTTTTATTTTGAAGCATTAAGTCTTTTTGAAAAGTAAAATATAAAAAAGAGACAAAAAAGATAATTACAAGGCAAAGGAAAGTATAAAGGCTTAAAAAAGAATATAAAGTCTTTTTTTCACTTTGATGTAAATCTATACCCAAATTTTTTAACACTGATTATCCTGTCTTTACCGAATATTTTTCGTAAGTTTTTAATATAGGTTCGCAAAGAATTATCACTAAACACTTCGTCATAATCCCAAAGAGCTTGGTGTATTTCTTCATGAGAAATTAAAGTATTTTGTTTTTGTAAAAAAAACTTTAATAACAAACATTCTTTATGATTTAAAACTATTTTTTCATCATTTTTATATAAAGTATTGTTATTAACATCGTAAAAAATACCTGTATCTATTTCTATTCTTTCATTTATATTATGAAAATAACCGTTTTTTATAATGGTTTTAATACGCAAAAGAAGTTCTTTTAATTCAAAAGGTTTACGTAAAAAATCATCACAGCCACTCTCATAGCCTTTTTCAAAATCATCCATTGAATTTAAAGACGTTAAAAAAATAGCAGGTACTAAAATATTATGATTGCGTAGGTTTTTCAAAAGCTCAAAACCATTTAATGAAGGAACATTAACATCCAGTAAAATCAAATCATAAGAGTTTTCATACAAGTGAGTATAAGCTTCATAACCATCAAACATAGATACGACCTCATAATCATTTTCACTTAAATACTCAGAAATCGTTTCATTCAAGGTAATATCATCTTCTAATAAAAATATTTTCTTTTTCATTATTTCATCTTTTTAACATTTTTTAAATACTCTTTTTTTTCTGAAGCATTCATAGTAGAAAGCCTAGAGTTAAGTTCTCGCTTAAAATTATTTATTTTAGCAGGTTTTACATAGCCCATTATTGCAATAAGCTCCTGTGTACTCATTTCTGAAAAGTTTTCGCAATACACAAAAGAAAAACAAAGAAGCATTAATAATAATTTTTTCATTTAATCACTTTTTTTGTTAATAATATCATAATAATAGTGTAAAATCATATACTAAGCTTGACTCTTTTCTTTATAATTATTTACAGCCTCCATTACTTTTACGGCTGCTGGTAAGATAGCTTCACTTAATGCAGGATGAATATACAACATATCTTTTAAATGCCTTACATCATTATTTATATGCATTACTGCCAAAATTTGATGCATCAAGGTTGAACTTTCTGGTCCTATTAAATGACATCCTAATATTTCATAAGAAGCAGGATCTACTAATAATTTCGTACGGGGATAAGTACGTTTGGTAGACATTGCTTTTGCACTTGCTAACCAGTTTGTTGTTGAGCTTACATAAACTCTCTTATTAGAGTCCAATTCTTCTTGTGTATATCCAACACTTGCAATTTCAGGATCAGTAAAAACAGCATGAGGCATATATTTAAAAGCCAAGGGTTTTTTTTCATTCGCAAATAAAATTTTGTACAAATAATTCACTTCATAAGCAGCCGCATGTTGTAACATATGTTCTCCACTTGCATCTCCTACAACATAAACTCCTTTTACAGAACTTTGGAAAAATGCATCTCTTTTAATAAAACCATTTGCTTTGATTTTTATGTCCGTATTTTCTAGTTCCAGCGTATCCGTATTAGCTATTCTTCCTGTTGCATATAATAAAGCTTCACTTTTATGAAGCGTACTTGTTTTATTTTTATGTTTTAATTTCATTGTAAATTCATTCTTACTATACTGCACGTCTTCCAGTGTTGTTTCAAAATCAATATCTATATTTTTAGAAAACTCTTTTTTAAAAATATCAGAAATATAAGCATCTTCATTTTTCAATAAAGTATTTGAACGCACTAACAATTTGGTTTTAATACCCACCGCATCAAAAAAATTCGCAAGTTCACAAGCTATGAACCCAGAACCTACAATAGTAATAGATTTAGGAACACGTGTTTTTAAGGGAAATAAATCATCACTGCTCCAGGCTTTTTGATGTTCTGGCGCAATAGGTCTTGTACCTGTTGCTATAACAATAATTTTTGCACTTAATTCTTCATTGTTTACTTTAACCGTAGTATTATTAAGAAAACTTGCATTTCCTTTATAAACAGTAACATTTTCATTAAATTTATTTTTATATACACTATCTATACCATTAACATAAGCATTACTTTCTTCAAAAATTTTCTCAAGATCAATATTTTGAATACTTGCTTCAATAAAATGTTTTTTTGATTCTTTTATAGCACGTGCAACATGGGCATATCCAATTAATAACTTTGATGGAACACATCCTCTATTGGGACAAGTACCTCCTAAAGCACTTTTTTCTATCAATGCAACTTTTTTTCCCAATTTTGAAGCTTTTACTGCTAAATTACTTGCTCGTCCAGCTCCTATAATTATCAAATCGTAATTTTTCATAAATACCAACCTTTTAAATATTGTTAAACATATTTTAGTCTATATTTTTAATTTTTTGGTAAAAACAAAAGACATTTAAGCAATTAAAATAATTAGTTATATTATCAATATTTTAATTGTTTAATAATTATACTAAAATAAGCATTTAATAATAAAATAAATCATATAATGCACATATTAAAATAATAGGACCTAAAATGCCCCAAGTAGGAAAATTATTCAATTCTGTCCCTTATATTGTAAGAGACCAAGAATGTGGTTATACTGACATCCCTGAAGTAGAAGAAGTTATAAACGATTTTCTATCAAATTATATGCTAAAAATAGACAATTTAGTAAATGTATTTTCAAATAACAGAGATACACAAACAAATTTCCATATAAAAGTAAATGGAAACATGCCAAAAGATTCGATTTATGTTGATTATAAACATCATAATTTTGAAATCACTTTTGAAGAATACAAAGAAGCTAAAACAAAAGCAAAAACAATTAACTCTTTGATGTTCATAGAAGAATTTAAACACAGAGAAAACAATGCGTTAGTTGATTCTTTTGAATATATGATTGGATGTGATGGTAACAAACTGTTTATATCTGTATCAAAAGATAAATTTAATATTTATAAACCCAATTCTCCTGCAAATCTGCACAGACTTTCTTTATTAAATAAAAAAAGTATTTTAGAAGAGGTTTGTGAAGAATTTGATATTTCTTTTACAGAACTTTATAAAGAATTGCATCCAAATATTATCAAACAAGTGTGTAAAGACTTACAATTAACGTATAAAAGACTGGCAAGTGAAATTGGATATAAACCAGATACGATTAATAAATCAGCATCTACAGGAAAAATATCTGAACAATTAAACAAAGCCATTGAAATGTATTTAGAGAACTTACGATTAAAAGAAGAACTTAAAGAGTTCACTATTATGAAGAATACCCTTAATAAAATCCTATCTTAAGAAATATTTCATTAGAATCCTTTAACAAAAGCCCGTTAAAAATACATAAAATTTAATTATTTTTTATTTTTGACTTAAAAAACACAAAAGTGAGCATTATGATTAAAAATATTTTATTAGTACTTTGTACAGCAGTTCTATTTCAAGGATGTTTTGAAGAAGTAGAAGACAAGTGGAGTGCGTTTATTTATCCAGATCCTAGCAATACCAAACGTTTTTTAATTTTGGAAGATACAACAAAAGACTTAAAAAAATGTCAAGAACTTGCAAAATCTTATTTAATAAAAGAAAACTTAGATTTAGCTACTTATAAATGTGGATTACACTGTGTATACAATGAAAAATTAAAATCCAATATTTGTGAAGAAATGAACTAGTCTAATATCTTATGTCAAGAAATATTACTTTTAAATTCATCTTCCAAAGCGTTCTAGAAAAAAAGAAAGCGCTTATAATTGGTCAAATTGTTACTGTGCTTGCAATAATGATTTCTATTCCCATTCCTTTGTTATTGCCTATGTTAGTGGACGAAGTTCTTTTAGATAAACCCAGTTCAATTTTAGCTAGTATTGATACAATCATAGGATCTGGGGATGCTTTTTATTATATAAGCATTGTAACTTTGTCTGTCATAATATTGCGTATAGTATATTTTATTCTCTCAGTAATTATTACTAAAATTTTTACAAAAATTTCCAAACATGTTACGTTTAAAATAAGAGAAAAACTTCTTACGCATTTAAAACGTGTTTGTATCAATGAATATGAAACCTTAGGATCTGGCGCTGTATCTGCTAATTTAATTACCGATGTTAATACCTTGGATGCATTTATTATAACCAGCAGTTCAAAATTAATTTCCTCTGTTTTAACACTTCTCGCCGTTTCTGTTGTAATGATTATTATTCATCCCATGCTTGGACTTATGATTTTAACCATACAACCAATAATCATGCTCTTATCCAAGAGAATCTCAAAAAATGTTTCTGTATTAAAAAAAGAAGAAAATGAAGCAGTAGAAGATTTTCAAAACAATATTTCAGAAGTTTTAGAACTTTTTTCACAAATAAAAGCATCAAATAAAGAAGAGAACTTTTTTCAAAATGCCATTAACAAAGCCAAAAACGTGCAAATAACATCAAATGAATACGCCTATAAAAGTTTGGCTTATGAGCGTTTTTCTTTTACTATTTTTTTAGTTGCTTTTGAAGTATTACGAGCCTCTGGTTTAATTATGGTGGCTTACAGTGATTTATCTATTGGTTTAATGTTTGCAATGTTTGGTTATATTTGGTTTATAATAACTCCCATTCAAGATATCTTATCCATGCAGTACTCTTATGCATCTGCAAAAGCAGCCATTAAAAGAATTAATAAAATTCTTGATTTGCATTTAGAAGAAGACAGCCATGAAATATTAAAACTTAAAAACAATGCTTTAGACATACATGTTAAAAAACTACGATTTTTTTACAATACAGATAAAATTGTTTTAGATGATATTTCTTTTTCTATTAAAGCCGGTGAAAAAGTGGCTTTTATAGGCGCTAGTGGTTCAGGTAAAACGACCCTTGCTCAAATAATATCTTCTTTTTATACCCTAAAAGGTGGGAATATTTTTTACAATGATATCTCCATTCATGATATTAAAAAATCTTCTTTAAGAGAAAATATATTTTTAGTACTTCAAATGCCTATTTTATTTAATAATACTCTTAGATTTAATATTACTATGGGAAATGATGAAATCTGCGATAATAAAATTAAAGAAGCCCTTGAAATAGCTCAAATGACAGAACTTATAAATGACATGAAAGAGGGTTTAAATACCATTGTTGGGAAAAATGGAATTCGTTTAAGCGGAGGACAACGCCAACGCTTATCCATTGCACGAATGATTATTGCTGATCCTGCTGTTGTAATATTCGATGAATCAACTTCTGCTTTGGATGTACATACAGAAACCAGACTTTTTGCAGATTTAGAAAAAGTATTAAAAAACAAAACCGTTATTACTATTGCGCATCGTTTAAGTACAGTAAAAAATGCCAATAAAATTTATGTTTTACATGAAGGGAATATTGTACAAGAAGGAAATCATGAGACTTTGTCTTTAGAAGAGGGGCATTACAATAGTTTTGTTCACTCTCAACTCATATAATTAGGTTATAATACAAAAAAACATTAAGATAAACAATGAAAAAAACAAAAACACTCCATAAAAACAATCCGCACAATCAAGAATACAATTTTGATGAACTTTGTACTTCTTACCCTGCTTTAAAAGAATATGTATTAATAAATAAATACAATAATGAATCCATAGATTTTTTTAATACAAAAGCAGTACTTGCCCTTAATAAAGCGCTCTTAAAACACTATTATAAAATAGAGAATTATGATTTACCACAGCAGCATTTAATTCCTCCTATTCCTGGACGTGCAGATTATATACACTATTTAGCACAATATTTAATGCAAAACAATAACAATACAATTCCAAGAGGAAAAGACGTAAAGATTTTAGACATAGGAACAGGTGCTAACTGTATTTATCCTATTATTGCAAGTTCTGCTTATGATTGGGACCTTGTAGCAAGTGATAGCTCACAAGAGTCTTTAGACATTGCAAAAAATATTGTAGCATCCAATATATCTTTGAACAATAAAGTAGAATTTAGGTTCCAAAATAAACAAAGTGATGTATTAAAAAACATTGTTTCAAACGATGAATATTTCATGGCAAGTATTTGTAACCCTCCGTTTCATAAATCACAAGAAGATGCCAGTGCTGCTTCAAGCAGAAAAATAAAGAACCTAAAAAAAGATGAATATGCTAAAACGGTACTTAATTTCTCAGGAACTGCAAGTGAACTTTGGTGTCAAGGTGGAGAAGTAGAGTTTATATCTAAACTTATTTCTCAAAGTACACTTTATAAAAAGAATTTCTTTTGTTTCTCTACTTTGGTTTCTAAAAAAGAGCACTTAAGTATTTTCGAGCGAAAACTTAAGAACTTAAAAGCCATTGATATTAAAATTCTTGAAATGAAACAAGGTCAAAAAATATCTAGAATTTTAGTTTGGAGTTTTTTAAGTAAAAAAGAAAAACAAGCATGGCTAGAAAAACATCTTTAAAATCTTAAGAAAAGTTTAATTTTTAATTTACATTAAATTCTTTTTTTACTACTAATCACTTCTTCGTTATCATTAATAATATTTATTATTACCCAATAACAAGAAGGATTTATAATGAACAAGTTTCTACTTGAACCCAAAGAGATGTTATTACATAAACATCACCTTAATAATAAAAACTATTCCAAAATTTATAACGAATCCCTCCTAAACAATGAAAATTTTTGGAAAAAAATAGCCAAAAGAATTTCTTGGTATCATGATTTTAATACTATAAAAGATGTTTCTTTTAAAAAAGAAGATTTACATATTTCTTGGTTTAAAGAAGGAGTTTTAAATGCCAGTGTGAATTGTATTGACAGGCACTTGCAAAAAAGAGCTTCTCAAACCGCGCTGATTTGTGAAGCAGATGAAGAGAACCAAGCAGAACACATAAGTTATAAACAACTGTATGAAGAAGTATGTGTTTTAGCCAATGCACTCAAAGACTTAGGCGTAAAAAAAGGCCACAGAGTTACTATTTATTTGCCCATGATAAAAGAAACTGTTTTTGCCATGCTTGCTTGTGCAAGAATTGGGGCTGTGCATTCTGTTATTTTTGGAGGATTTTCTTCTTTAGCTATTGCAAAACGCTTAAAAGATTGTAAATCACACTTTGTAATTACTGTAAATGAAGGACAAAGAGGTGGAAAAAAGATTGAATATAAAAATATTGTAGATGAAGCCCTAAAAATAAAAGGTGTCAAAGTAAAAACAGTTTTAGTCATAAAACACAAAAATACAAACGTATTTATGAATAAAGAAAGAGATATCTATTATCATGAAATTAAACACAAGTATGAAAAAATTTGTGAACCAGAACAAATGAAAGCAGAAGACCCTTTATTTATTTTATATACCTCAGGCTCAACAGGAACACCCAAAGGTATTTTACATACTACTGGTGGTTATATGGTGTATGCTTCTTTTACCCATGAAATGATTTTTGATTATAAAGAAAAAGACATTTACTGGTGTACTGCTGATGTGGGTTGGATTACAGGACATTCTTATATTGTATATGGCCCTCTTGCAAATGGGGCTACTACAGTCATTTTTGCAGGTATGCCTACGTATCCAAACCCATCAAGATTCTGGAAAATTGTAGAAGAACATAAGGTAAATATTTTATATACAGCACCCACAGTTCTTAGAACCTTAATGAAAGAAGGTGATGAGTATGTTAAACCCTACAATTTATCCTCTTTACGCGTTCTAGGAAGCGTAGGAGAACCTATTAATCCAAAAACCTGGCATTGGTATTATAATTACATAGGCAAACAAAATTGCCCTATTGTTGACACCTGGTGGCAAACAGAAACAGGTGGTATTTTAATAAGCCCGCAAGCTTATGCTACAAAATTAAAACCAGGCTGTGCAAGCGTACCTTTTTTTGGAATAAAACCCTTATTATTAGATGAAAATTCTAAGATTTTAACAGGCAGGGCAGAAGGTGATTTATGTATAAATAATTCATGGCCTGGGCAAATGAGAGGCATATATGGAAACAAAAAAAGATTTTATGAAACCTATTTTAAAACACATGAAAATAAGTATTTTTCAGGAGATCGTGCATATAGGGATGAAGATGGATTTTATTGGATAAGAGGAAGAGTAGATGATGTTATGAATATCTCAGGACATAGAATATCAACCGCCGAATTAGAATCAGCACTCGTTGCGCACGAAGCGGTGGCAGAAGCAGCCGTTGTTTCTTATGCTCATCCTATAAAAGGCGAAGCCATTTTTGCTTATGTAAGTTTAATGAAGAATGTTAACATAAAAAAGGATTTAAAAGAAGAGTTAAAATCTTGGGTAAAAGAACAAATAGGAAGTCATGCTAAACCAGAAATAATACAAATAAGCCCTGCTCTTCCAAAAACACGCTCAGGAAAAATCATGAGAAGAATTTTAAGAGAAATTGCCAATAAAAACTTTGAAAACTTAGGAGATATCTCCACACTTGCCGATTCTTCTGTGGTAGAAGATATCATTAATGTTTATAAAAAAGAAAACCTTTAAGATTTTCGTGTATAATTCTAAAAAATTAAAGGCATACTTTTATGAAACTTGGATTATTTATAGCCTTGGCAATTATTCTTTTTACAGGATTAATTCTTACTTTTTTGCTTGTTATTACAGGTAATGCCTAAAACTATAAAGAGATTTTTAATTAAAAATTTCTTTATCTAAAATACTTGTTAATTCTTTCACCCCTAAAACAGAGTGTTTAAATTGTTCTTTTTGTTCCACACTTAAATTCAATTCAACAATTTCTTCTAAACCTTTTTTTCCTAAAACAATAGGAACACCTGCAACAATATTACTATAATCATATTCACCTTCTAAGAGTACCGCACAAGGATAGATCTCTTTTGTATCATTTAAAATAGCATTAATCATTAAATATGTAGAATAAGCAGGGGCATAATAAGCACTTCCATTTCCTAAAGCAGCTACAATTTGAGCCCCACCTTTTCTTGTTTTATCCATGATTTCTAGAATTTCAACATCATTTAAAAATTCACTTAACTTTTTATTTTGTACTTTTGTATAATTAACTAAAGGAACCATAGCATCTCCATGCCCTCCCATAACAGATGTTTCAATTTCATTACAAGGAATATTGAGTTTTTTTGAAATAAAATGTGCCATTCTTGAAGAATCTAAAATGCCTGCCATTCCTATTATTTTCTCTCTTTTAAAAGAAGAAGCTTTTAGAGCAGTATAAACCATAGCATCTAAAGGATTTGAAACAATAATTATTACAGCATTAGGGTTAAACGCTATTGTTTCTTTTATTACTGATATCATTATATTTGCATTGGTTATTAATAAATCATCTCTGCTCATTCCAGGTTTTCTTGGAATTCCAGCTGTTATTACAACGATATCACAAGTGTTAAATTCTTTTGCTTCTTTTGCAGAGCTAACTTTTGTTTTTGAATTACTAGCAGCGCTTGCTTGAGAGATATCTAAAGTCATTGCTTCAAGAATATTTTCTCTTATATCTTTTAAAACAATTTCATCGCAAATATTTTTACTGGCTAAAATAAAAGCCAAAGTAGCACCTACATTACCAACACCTACTATTCCTACTTTTTTAATCATTGCCTATCCTTTTGTAAATTTTAATTTATTAAATTATATTATATTTTAAAGTTATTTTTAATATAATGAATTGATTTGAAACAAGGTAAGTACTTTTTCTTTGGAGTAAAATTTTAACGTAAGAAGTATTTTTTCTTTTGTTTTATCAAACAATTTATTTAAACCCACACACTTTATGGAGAATTATTATGTTAGAAAGTAAAAAAATTAGGCTTTTAATACCTATATTAATCGGAATTTTTGTTGTTTTATTACCAACGCCTGAAGGCCTAAGCACAAATGCCCATCAGTTTTTTGCAGTATTTTTAGCTGTAATTATTGCCTTAATTCTAGAACCTATTCCAGCTGCTCTCATTGGACTTGTTGGTGTTATATTTTCAGCATCTTTTGGGCTTGTTGAAACGACAGCTAAAGCCAACAGAGATTGGGCTTTAAGTGGTTTCTCAAATGGTGTAATTTGGCTGATTTTTGCAGCATTTATGTTTGCCCTTGGTTATCAAAAAAGTGGTTTAGGAAAAAGAATTTCTCTTTTATTGGTTAAAGCTTTAGGAAAAACATCTTTAGGTCTTGGTTATGCAGTAGCCTTTGCAGATGGAATTTTAGCTCCTTTTATGCCTTCAAATACAGCAAGAAGTGCAGGAACCATTTTCCCAATAGCTATTAATATTCCACAAATGTTTGATTCAACACCTGAGCATGAACCAAGAAAACTGGGTGCTTATATCTCGTGGGTAGCAATAGCTGCTACTTGTGTTACCAGTTCTATGTTTTTAACAGCACTTGCACCCAATCTTTTAGCCGTTTCTTTAGTTGAAAAAAATGCAGGTATTATTATTGAATGGGGAGAGTGGTTTTCTACTTTAGCAATCATTATGATTCCTTTGTTTTTAGCTGTACCTTTGTTGGCATATATAATCTACCCTCCTACACAAAAAAAATCTCCCGAAGCTCCTGCATGGGCAGCTAAAGAGTTAGATAAAATGGGAAAAATCACTAAAAATGAACTCTTAATGTTAGGTCTTGGTACCTTAGCTTTAGTATTATGGATTTTTGGTAAACAATTCTCTATTAATGGAACAACGGCCGCTTTATTGGTTTTGTGTTTATTGGTTTTAACAAATGTAATTACCTGGAATGATGTCATTACTAATAAAAATGCTTTTAATGTATTCATTTGGTTTGCTACTTTAGTTACTATGGCAGCTGGACTTAAAAAAGTTGGTTTTTTAGCTTGGGCAACAGGCTTAATTTCTACAGGTCTTGAAGGTTTTGAACCGCTTAGTATTGCTTTGATTTTATTATTTTTGTTTTTTATCTTTCATTATTTTTTTGCAAGTGTTACTGCACATACGGTTGCTTTATTGCCACTGTTTTTAGCAGTAGCTTCAAGTTTATTACCAAGTGAGATGCTGCAACCTCTTTCAATCTTATTTGTAGGTTCCCTTGGACTTATGGGAATAATTACACCTTATGCAACAGGACCTTCTCCTATTTGGTATGGGGCTGGTTATATTCCACAAGCAACATGGTGGAGATTAGGAGCAATCTTTGGAGCTATTTATTTAGGTGCTTTAATTTCCTTAGGTTTTTTCATTCTTTAAGTAAGTCTATAATAAACGAAAAGAAAACTCTTTTCGTTTATTTTTTTATGTTTTTTAAGTATTAATGCTACTTATGCAATAATATTTAAATTATATATATAAAGAAATACCATGTTAATACAAAACAAATTCCTAAAATATTTTTCAATTGTTTTTTGTTTTATCTTTATATCTTATTTGCTGTATATGATTTATCTGTCATTTTTTATAGTTAAAAACCAATTCCTTGATTTAGGAGATTCTACTTATGTGAATCAAGTAAGAATGGATGATTATACAAAAAGATTAAGTTTTCATCTAAGCAAAGGCTGCAAAAAAAATGAATTATGTGAAGTACAAAGTTTTCTTGATTTAGTTACAAATATTCCTTATAAAATAAATGAAAGTATTGCAAGAAGTTCAAAACATGTTATCAAACAAAATTATGGCGATTGTGATGATAAAAGCAATCTTTTAATCTCACTTCTAAAAGCAAAAAACTATGAAGCGTATTTTGTTTTAGTACCCAAACATATCTTTGTTATTGTACATTTAAAAAATAAACTTAAAAATAAAAAAGCGCTTTATGTAAATAAAAAAGCTTTTTATATTCTAGAAAGCACAGCTACAAATTCGAAAATAGGTTTTAGATTTAAATATAATTTTGATGAAATAGAAGCCATTATAGATCCTTTTAAAAACAAAAAACTGCTTATAAAAAGTCTGGAATATAAATAGTTATTTATACATAGAAACTATTTCTTTTATATCTTTTGGCGTAGTTTGACAACATCCTCCAATAAATCGAGCCCCTTCTTTATACCAAAGATCTGACATTTTGGCATAACTTTGACTATTTTTACTTACTTTCCATGATTTATCATTTGCATCGTAAATATCTCCACTGTTTGCATAAACAAGGATTATTTTACTTGAGACTTTTTTGATCTCTTTTATAAGGGATTGGGCATATTTAGGAGAGGTACAATTAATTCCAATAGCAGTAATAAAAGAATATTCTTCAAGATATTGTGCACATTCTTTTATTGTTTCTCCACTGTTTATATGTAAAGAATCTTTAGCACTAAAACTAATCCAAGCATTTATATTCTTTTTGTTTTTTAATAAATTAACATAAGCTTTTGCTTCTTTTAAACAAGGAACGGTTTCAAATGCAAGAAGGTCAGGTTTGGCTTCAAGTAAAGTATTCAGCCTTTTTTTATGAAATTCTTCCAGTTCTTTTTGATTTAAAGAATAATCTCCCCTAAACTCAGAACCATCTGCTAAAAATGCACCATAAGGACCAATTGATGCAGCAACAAGAGCTTTATTTGTATGTTCACTGTTTTTATTGAAGTATTCATCTCTTGCTTCTTTAGCCAAAGAAACAGATAATAAAAGCATTTTTTTAGCTTCGTTTTCATTAAGTCCTTTTTTATAAAATCCTTCATATGTGGCTTGGTAACTTAAGCTTGTTATACAATTAGCCCCTGCTTGCAAATAATCCTCATGTACTTCTTTAATGGCTTTTGGATTAGAAATTAAAAACATTGCAGCCCAAAGCTCATCGTTTACATCATAACCCTTGCGTTGAAGTTCTGTTCCAGATGCCCCATCAAGCACTATAATTTTTTGTTTTTCCAAGAGGGTTTTAAGTAGGTTCATATAATATTCGCTTTTTTAAAATTTATTTTAAACTGCATATAAAGTCTTAGTTTAAAACAGTTTCTTTGGTTATAATTATAGAATAATGAACTTAAGTATAGGACAAATATGAAGGCTTTAACGCAACAAATAAATTTTATAATGGAAATAGATAAACTCAAAGCAGTTTATCGTCAAACTACGGTAAAAGAAGATAATAACAGACAAGAAAACTCAGCAGAACACTCTTGGCATATAGCACTAGCAGCCATAATTCTTCAAGAATATGCAGGCAAAACAATAGATATTTCACGTGTTATTCAAATGTTATTAATTCATGATGTTATAGAAATAGATGCAGGAGATTTATTCGCTTTTGAAGATCAAAAAAATCAAGAAGAACAAGAAATAAAAGAAAAAAAAGCAGCAGAGCGTTTATTTTCTCTACTGCCACAAAATCAAGCAAAAGAATTTAAAGATTTATGGTTTGAATTTGAAGACTGTATTAGCGCCGATGCCTGTTTTGCAAAAGCCATTGATAGAATCTTACCATTATTTATTAATATGAGAAATGAGGGAGGATCGTGGGTTAAACACCGTATTTCTAAATCTCAGGTCTTAAAAAGAAATCTTTATTTAAAAGAAGCTTCGCCTAAATTGTGGGATTATGTACAAGAAGAAGTACAAGAAGCGGTAAAAAACAGCTGGTTAGAAGATAAATAAATCTTTAAAAGATTTATTTATCTATTTATTTAAAGTACCTTTTTTTAAGTAACGTTTTAATTTAGCAATTATCATATCAACAGCTATTTTATTTTCCCCACCACGTGGAATAATAATATCAGCATATCGTTTAGAGGGTTCGCAAAATTCTAAGTACATTGGTTTAACCGTAGTTAAGTACTGATCACGTACACATTCAAAGGTTCTATCTCTTTCATTGATATCACGTTCAATTCTTCTTAAAAGCATCTCATCCGCATCTGTATCAACAAATATTTTTACATCTAAGAGTTCTCTTACTTCAGGAATTGATAAAATTAAAATTCCCTCAATAATAATGATTTTTTTAGGAGAAATACTAACACTTTCTTCTTTTCTTAAATGTGTCGTAAAATCATAAATAGGTCTTTTTATGGACTTGCCTTTTTTTAAGGCTTTTAAATGTTTAACCAATAAAGAAAACTCAATAGAATCAGGATGATCAAAATTCACCTTAGCTCTTTGTTTTATTGTTGTATTCTTTAGTTCTTGATAATATGCATCCTGCTCTACTAAAGCTGCATCTCCACCTCTAAATGCTTTTACTAAATTGTGGGCAACAGTAGTCTTTCCAGAGCCACTTCCACCAGCAACACCCACAAAAATGCAGTCTTTCATATTCTATCCTTATATGTATTTTTCGCATTATATCTAAAATTACATATGTTTGTTTTTAAAACTTAAGTCTAAATTAGATAATAAGCATGCTCTTAATAATCAGTAACATTTATTAAAAAATACGGAAAAAAAACAAAAGAATTCCTTCATGTATAGATAAACAGACTTCTAAATTTATACTTTATAACAAATATTTATCCACGTCATAATGGTTTACTTCTGAATCCATTACAAACCAAAAAAGAGGTATTACCACAAAAAACAATGCAATAAAAAAACCATAAGCATTAAACAATACCACAATTACGGGAAGCATTAAAGCAAGCACAAAAACATATGCCAGTGTTATATCAGAAAGATATTTCATAATATATCCTTTCATTCATTATTAAGTTTAACAAAAATTCTTAAAAAAACAGAAGTGTTTTTTTAATTAGTTTTTACTTTAAAACATTTTGTAATAAACTATAACAAAGGCTTTTATTATGAAAAATACTTTTTTAACACTTTTTTTACTATTTTTATTTGCAAGCACTTCTTTTGCCCAAAATAATACAAACTACACTCTTGAGTTAATTATAAGTTCTTTGAATAAACCCTGGTCTTTTGTATTTATATCCAAGAACAAAATTTTAATCAATCAAAAAAATGGTGAAATGTTACTTGTAGATTTAAAAACAAAAAAAAGAAAAAACATTAAACATAATTTACAAATTGATTCAAGGGGCCAAGGAGGACTCTTGGACTTGAAAAAATCTCCTTTTTTCAAAAAAGATTCTTACCTTTATCTTACTTATGTGCAAAAAAATACTTCTTTTTTAAGCCTTGCTAGAGCCAAATATAAAGAGAACAGCCCTCTTATTTTTCATGATATTTTTATTAGCACTACAAAAAGTAATACAAACAGACATTTTGGTTCACGTATCGCTTTTGATGAAAACAATCATATTTTTATTAGTTTAGGAGACAGAGGAGAAAGAAAAAATGCACAAAATTTATTAAATCATGCAGGAAGTATTATTCGTCTTAATTTAGACGGAAGTATTCCTTCTGATAATCCTTTTGTAAACAACAAGAATGTTTTAGATGAAATCTATTCTTATGGACACAGAAACCCTCAAGGACTTTTTTATGATAAAAAAAGAAAACTCTTATTTTCAAATGAACATGGGCCAAGAGGAGGAGACGAAATTAATATAATAAAAAAAGCAAAAAACTATGGCTGGCCTCTGGTCTCGTATGGAAAAGAATATTATTCTTTATCTTTTGTAGGAGAAACAAGAAGAAAAAAAGGCATGGAAGATGCAATCAAAGTATATATCCCATCAATTGCACCCTCTTCTTTATTACTTTATTCTGGAAAAATATACAAAGAATGGAAAAATAATTTATTTTCAAGTGCGCTTGTTTTAAAACATATTAACCGTATTGTTTTAAATAAAGAAATGAAAGTTCTTCAAGAAGAACGTTTATTTTTAGAGCTAAATGAACGCATTAGAGCTTTAGTAGAAGATGAAAAAGGATATATTTATTTTTCAAGCGACCAAGGAAATATTTATAAAATCATAGAAAAATAAATGTTAAGAAGAACAGTAGAATAAGCATTTAAGGCTTGAATGAAATTTATATATAATTTAAGTAATGTACTTTAAAATAATAAGTATAATTTTATAATCATTATATTAACATTATTATCCAATTCAAAATAAAGGGTAATTAATGTTTAATAATTTAAAATTAACAACTAAATTTGCGCTTTCAATGGCTTTATCACTGTTTTTTATGGTTTTAATTTCCTTGTCCTCTTATATTGGCTTTAACACTATTTCAGATGAATTAGAGGAAATCTATCATTACCAAATCCCCATAAACAAACTTATTTCACAACTTGAAAAAGACATTTTAAAAGAAGAAATTCTTACGTATAATTTAATTATTGAAAGTAAGAATACGAAAAGTAAGCAGTTTTTAAAGATTAAAGAAAATATGAGAATATTAGAAGAGGAAACCAATAAAGTAATTCTAGAAGCAAAAGTTTTAGTCAAACAAGCTATTTCACATAATGCAGACCTAAAAACCAAAAATACTTACGAACTATTTTTAAAAGAATTAAATGTTTTAGAAGTAGAACAAAATGTTTTTAAAAAAACCCTACATCTATTTGAAAACGATTTAAAAACAAACAATGTTCACAATATTGAAGAAGAAAAAAAGTTATTACATAAAGAATTAGATGAAATGGATACAAATATTCAGATATTAAGCCATCAAATGGAAGCACTTCTTGAACTCTCATCTAAAAAAGCAGAAGCAGATGAACAACTCATTTTAAAGATAATTGCTATTATTGCTATAATTGCTATTCTATCCTCAGTATTAATCACTCTTTATTTAAGTAGAAATATTTCTCAAGCTATAAAAGATTTTCAAGAAGGTTTGTTTGATTTTTTCAAATATTTAAATAAAGAAAAAAACGATATAAAACTTCTTCATGATAAAAATAACGACGAATTAGGAAATATGTCAAAAAAAATAAATCTTCATATTAAAAATACCAATAAAATAATAGAAGAAGACAGAAGTTTTTTAAAAGATGTTAATAACATAGTAAGTCAAGTAAAAAATGGTGTTTTAAATAAACGTTTAAACAAAACAACTCAATCACAAAACCTAGAAGAGTTAAGAATCTCTTTTAATGAAATGTTAGAAAGTTTACATACTAATGTAGGTGAAAATACCAACAGCATTTTAAATGTATTGGAGCATTTTTCAAAATTAAATTTTATGCATCAGGTAAAAAGTGATAAAGGGAAAATCTCACTTGCACTAAATGAAGTAAACAAACTTATTACTAGTATTTTATACTCAAATATCAACAATGGTCTCATTTTACAAGACAATGCAAACAAACTTTTAAGCAATACCCTCTTATTAGACGAATCCTCCAGTGAAGCAGCCATATCATTAGAAGAAACTGCAGCCGCTTTAGATCAAATCACTGCAAACATACAATCAAATACGCAAAATATTACGAAGATGTCTAATAATACGCAAAAACTAGAAGAAGCTACGAATAAAGGAAAAGAACTTGCCACTTCTACCATGCAAGCAATGAATCAAATTAATACACAAGTGAATGAAATAAACACAGCCATTGAAATTATTGATAAAATTGCTTTTCAAACCAATATATTGTCATTAAACGCAGCCGTTGAAGCAGCAACTGCTGGGGAAGCAGGAAAAGGTTTTGCTATTGTGGCACAAGAAGTAAGAGATTTAGCATCACGTTCAGCACAAGCAGCTAAAAAAATTCAAAACATTGTTAATAATGCAAACATAAAAGCCAAAGAAGGAAAAAAAGTAGCCCAAGACATGATAGAGGGCTTTGATAACTTAAATGAAGATATTTCTGATACCATTATATTAATAAAAGAGATAGAACACTCTTCCCTTGAGCAAACAAACGCTATTGAACAAATTAACGATGCTGTGTCTACTCAAGATCAACAAACTCAAAAAATAGCCCAAGTTGCTTCTGCGAGTAAAGAAATCGCAGAAAAAACATCTATTATCTCAAAACAAATTGTTGAAGAAGCCAATGAAAAAGAGTTTGAAGGAAAACATGCTCTTATAAAAAATGCATCCATTAGAGTACAAAGTATTAATATGGATTATAAAGGAGATGAAAAAAGAACCATAGAAAAAAGCTTAAAATATGATTCTAATCATCAACTGGAACAAAAAAAGAACAAAGCGATATAAGCACTTTTGTTTAAAGATAAAATCATAAGTATTTAACATATATTTTTAACAAAAAGGTTCTGCTTTATTTATCCAATAAAATATCGGCTTTATTTCGTAAGTTCTTTTTATATAAGAATTCTTTTTCTCTTTTAGAGAATTCTTCTTTTTTATTTGTTTTTTTTTCTTTATTTTCTTTTTCTTTTTCTTTATTTTTAAATAAGGTAAGTACTAAATACGCAGAAAAAACAATATTAAACAAAATAATGCACCATTTAACAATAAGCAGAACCTTCAAATACTGCAATTGTTTGCTTATTTGTAAATACTCAACAATATCCCCATAAATCGCATTGGAAAACAAAGTGATGCTTAATAAAAGAACAATAAGTAAAACTCTTTTTCTAAACTTATATAAATAATACCAAAACAGCGCCGATTTAACTTGTTTAAACATCTATAACCTTAAATAAAAACGTTTAATCCAAGTGCAGCAAGAGCCAACAACAAAGATTTTGTTTTTAATTCATCAATAATTTTACGCTCTTCATCACTTATTATGATTTCTAATTCTTCATTCGTATAATCATCAAATGTTTTGTGTACTAAGGCTAGTCTGGCTTTTGTAGACAGGACTGCATTTTCTCTGATTTTTTCTTTGATTTTATCTTTTAGTGTAGTACTTTTGATTTTTGAGTAATCAAAAGCTTTGTCCATATTTTCTTTTATTATTGATTTAAGACTCATACCTATCCATTGTTTTTCTTTAGTATAACATCTTATTATTAATAGTAAAAAGGATTTGTAGTTCTGCATGTATATTATTTTTATTAGGGAAGGAGTATTTTATGCTAAAGCTAAGAACCTAGTTCTTAGCTTTTATTGTTTTTATTCTTCAATGAAATAAAAACTTAGTTTTCCTGCTTGTGCATCGTAGTTTTTACTTTTTGTATCTTTATATGAAAGAAAAATTTCTTACGAACTGGCTGTTGTAAGGATATTAATCTCCCCTTATTTCATAGGATTTATTAAAGTTTTCTAGAATGTAAAGCCTCAAACTAGTTCAGTAGATATTGCATCTAATAAATTTTTTAAGCTTTGCACAGTTATTTTTACACTAGCAGGTAAATCCATAGATTTATTTCCCTCTAAATTCTTTTGTATTTACATCTGCAACAATTGCATCCGCAATATCTGCTGTTCGTTGAGCAATATCATTACTTTTACTTGCAATTTTTACATTTTCTTGGGTTTGATAATCTAAGCTATTAATCGCATCATTGATTTGTTCAATTCCAAGTAATTGTTCTTTCGAAGCACTTGATACATGTTTAATTAAATCATCTGATTTAGTAATACTTTCATTTAACCCAATGTAAGCCTCGATCATTTCATTGGCAATATTTTTTCCTTCATTGGCTTTTATATTTGCTCTTTCAACCAAAGCTTTAATTTCATTTGCAGCTTCAGCACTACGTGAAGCAAGATTTCTTACTTCTTGAGCAACCACTGAAAAACCTTTTCCAGCTTCACCTGCTGTTGCAGCTTCAACTGCAGCATTAAGAGATAAAATATTCGTTTGAAAGGCGATTTGGTCAATAATTGTTATGGCTTCATTTATATCACTTATCTCTGAGTTAATTTCATCCATGGCATTATTCGTTTTGTTTGCGAGTGCTTCTCCTTCACTTGCACAAGCACTTACTTCAGAAGCAAAAACAGAGATTTTTTCTATATTATTCGTATTGTTTCTTATATTTCCTGTTATTTGTTCAACTGCTGCTGCCGTTTCTTCAAGTGAAGCAGCTGCTAGACTTGAGTTTTTATTTAAATCATCTACATTTAACAATAAGGTTTTTGAACTCTCTACTAAAACATTACCATTGTCTTTATTTTTTAATAACATATCATTAATAATATCAGCCAGAGCATTCAAACCCTCGGCTGTTTTACCCTTAGAGTTTTGAATTCTATGTCTAAAATCCAAGTGTTGATAACTTTTTAATGATATTTGTAAATCTTTAATATTTTCACATACTTCATTCCCAATGACTTCAATCATTTCATTAATAATAATTTTCAGTTCTTCTAAACTTTTATTATTTGTATTTAATTTTATTTCTTGTTTTAAATCACCATTTTTAATATTTTCTACAACTGCTTTTACTTCATTAATTAAAGCAATATCTTCTTCTATTAGTAATTTTGATTTTTCAATGTTTTCATCAACTATTTTAGACATTACACCTATTTCATCTTTTGAATCAATTCCAATTAATTGAACTTCCGTACTCTCTTTGTTCAGGTATTTAAAAAAGTCAATAAGTCCAATTTGAAAGGTATTAATTAATGATGAAATATTTCTTGGTATAAATATTGACAATAAAATAACCAGAACTAAAATAATAGATGAGATAATCATAACAACATTTTGAACATCTGAATTTAACGTAGCTACCATTGGTCCAATTCTATCTTGCTCTTTTTTAATAGCCATTTTTACATCTTCTGAAAGTTTGGAAATGTTTTTTCCAATCACAGTTAAGCCTTCATTAACAAGTGCATTTCGTTTCGCAATAATTGTAATTATTTTATTTACACCTTCTTGATATTTATCTATAAGATATATAGCTTTATCAATTTCTTTTGCATAAGATGTTTTGTGGTATTGTTCAATTTTACCTTTTAAGGTTAGGAATTCATTTGCTATTCTTTTAGAATATTTAAGCTCATTAGAAGCCAAGTATTTACTTGTATAAAGCCTTGCAAGCAGTAGTGTTCTGATATTTTGAGCAATTGATAAAGAAATTTCAAGTTCATAATTAACTTCTGCATCGTCCATAACTTTTGTTAAATATTGTTCTATTAGTTCCCCATTTACATTTAGGTTCTTAGTCACAATGTCATCTATTTGATCCATAAAAACGGTTACTTCAAAAAAATTGTTTTTATACTTTAAAAGGTCGTCTTCTATGATATTAAAAAGTTTTTTTCTTGATTCTTCTTTTATCTCAGATTTTGCTTTTTTAACAAAAGAGACCGCTTTTTCAAACTTATGATTAAAATCTTCAATATTTTTTTTATCAGATTCTGTTAAATAATTTTTAACTGACATTCTAATTATAAACATATTTGATTGAATTTTTTGTGCTAAAGCACTGTCATTTGCCATCGATCGGTAGTTCGTAAAACCATTAGATATTTCTTTAATACTTGAAATACTTATTATGCTAAGTATTAATATTAACACGGCAATAGAAACAAAACTAGCTATTAATTTTGTTTTGATTGTAAAATTATTCATTCTTCTTCCTTAGACAGATTAATAGAAAATACAAATGTGAAATTATTATTTATTCACTAATTCTAATAGTAAATTTAAAAAATATTTGTTCCCTTATTGTAGATATTTTTATGATATATCATTAGTATATCAAATATATATTTCTTTTATATTAAAAAAAACTTAAATTATATATTCTAATGCTGTTGCTTATTTTTATAAGTAAACTAAAAAATAACAAAAATATTCGGAGAAAAGGAGTGTGTTCTTATTTAATAGTATAGTTTAGGATAATAGTATTTATCGGGCAAGAAAGAGAAATAAGACAGTTATTTCTCTAATAAAACATCTGCCTTGTTTCTTAGTTTCTTTTTATATAAAAGTTATTTTTCTTTTTTTGAAAATTATTTTTCTTTTTTTATTTTCTTTTTTTACCTTGTGTTTTAATTTTCGAGTAAACAAAATCTTTATCCATATTTTCTTTTATTATTGTTTTAAAACTCATAACAATCCATTGTTTTTCTTTAGTAAAACATCTTATTATTAATAAAAAGGATTTATAGTTCTGCTTGTATCTTGTTGTTTTTAGGAGAGGAGTGTTTTAGAAAAGAGCTAAGAACCTCGTTCTTAGCTTTTATTATTTTTATTCTTCAGTGAAATAAAAACTTAGTTTTCCTGCTTGTGAATCGTAGTTTTTGCTTTTTGTATCTTTATAAGAATCTATAATTTCTCTTGCTTTAATAAAAGAACTGGCTGTTGCAATGATTTCTTTTTTATCTTCATTTACAATAACACCTTTATCATTACTTTTTTTAAATGCTTTAGCTCTATCTATGTCTTTAAAGGTACATTTGATAATATCGATCTCTCTTTTTACATCAATTCTTGCTTTTTTCTTTTCATCATCAAAACGTAATATACGGTTCCCATTAGAAGAAATTTTCATTGTTTTTGCACTTAGAATATCTTCACATGTTTCAAGTATTACATACTCTTTTCCATTAATTAAGATTTCATCATTTTTCAATAATTTAATCTCTTTGATACTCGTTTTTTTACCCTTAGCCATTAATGCCCTTTAGTTTTTCCACATTATAGCTAAATTTAAGCTACTAAGCCAAAGATTAAGACTACTTAGCCTGCCTTTAATCCAAGATTTTTTTTATTAAGCTATACTAATATTATTAAAATAAAAGGAGATACAATGGCAAAAGGTAAAGACGTTCAAAAATCAGTTAAAAAAGCACCTGCTAAATCATTAAAAGAAAAAAGAGCAGATAAAAAAGCGAAAAAAGATTCATAATATTTAAAGTTTGGGGGACGAAACTACTGTCCTCCAAATTTATTTTAAATATTAAGTACTGGTTTTATACTCAGGAACAAGTACAGCAAAACCTTCTGTAATTTCATTTCTTAATTTTTTTAGCTCTTTTGATTCAAAACAATTATAAAAATCCTTCGCATCCTCCATACTTTTAAACTTATACATCACCATATTTGAATAAGCAGAACCTTCTAATATTTGGGTAGGACTAGCAACTACTAATTGTGCAGAATATTTTTTGATAATTTCTAAAGACAAGGGTCCCAATTCATTTATTTTATCTCTGTTCGTAATGTTATAATTGTAAATTATATATGCGCTCATTTACATCCTTTTTATACTTAATATTCCCAACTTTTATATGTATCGTTTTCATTTTTCATATCTTCATATAAACAAACCATTCTATGTAAAAACCAGCTTTTTCCAAAATAAGTAATAAGAGTACCTAAAATAACTCCCCAAATAGAATAATATGTTGTTGCCCAAATTGATAAAAGTAAACCAAAAGAGGAAATAATATTAAGCATTGTATTAAAGGAAGTATTATGATGGAAAGGAATAGGAATTTTATCTCTGTTTAAATAAATTCTTTCTCCTAATACTGCTTTTGATGCCCAGTTTTTGGTTGATTTGGCTTTTTTGAAAACAATAGGATTAAAAAACATCCAAAGCAAAGATAAAACAGCAGGAATTAAACACCACCAGCCTATCCATATACGACTCCAAAAAGAAAATAGAATAATAGGAAGAACAGAATACCTGCTCCAAACACTAAGAGGATTGGCATGTTTCATCCAGTTTTCATCACTCAAATTAAAAAAATTAGCAATTTTTTTCTCTAATGTCATTTTTTACCTTTTATAAAATAAATAAAACCCGTCTAAATACTTATTCTAATAGTTTTAAAACAGCGTTTATTTCCCCAGTTTCTAAAGAAAAAGAACTTATATCTAAGTCTTCTTTCATATGTTTTGTAGAAGTTGTTCCATTCAAAGGCGTGATATTTATTTGCTGTAAAAATCTGTAAAATATTTGAGCCGATGTTTTTTTATACTTAGTACACAAAATAAGAACTTCCCTCGAAGCTAAGATATGTGGATTAGCACTCAAAGACCAAAAACTTTGGTAAGAGATATTTTTGTTTTTACAAAATTCCCTTATTTTTTTGTCATAAGACGAATCCGCGTAAAATCTGTTTTGTAAAACTTTGGGTTTTATTTTTGCTATATCATATAAATAAGAAAGTGTTTGAATATCATAACAATTACAAAGGCCAAGTTGTTTCACCTGCCCTACTTCTACATATTCTTCCATTGTTCTATAAACACTTATAAAATCTTTCATAGGAGAAAAAGGAGAATGAATTAAATACGAATCAATACAATCCACTTTTAGATTCTCTTTTGATCGTATAAACGATTTTTCAAGTTGTATAATGATGTTATCAGAGCTTAAATAAGGCATATTGTCTTGATCTTGTCCATTAATAGGGGTAAACTTTGTTTGAATAAAAACATCTTCTCTCTTAAGACCAGTTAAGAAAGCTTCTTGCAAAGCAAGACCCACTAAATCTTCTCTGTAATGTCTGGGTTGACAAGCGGTATCAATAGCTCTAAAACCAAAAGTTAGAGCTTCTTTTACAAGTCTTGTTGTTTCTTCTTTTTTCCAAGCCGTTCCATATATCATCTTTGGCATGTTTTCCCTTTTTATACAGTTAATAAAGCAGTATAACTGGATTAATACTGTTTTTATTCTTGATTTTGATTCAAGCCCAAATTTTTTTGTTTGATTTTACTTAAACCTAAAGATACGATACGATGTGATTCTTTAATGTATTCTTCTAATTCTTCATCTATTTCTTGTGAGTTATCAATTTTTTGGATCCATTTCATGCCTCTGTTTGCAAAATATGGAGCTGGTTTATACCCTTCTAAATCACTTAAAAAATAAAAATCCTCTGCAGAGGTTTTAAAAGTAAAAGCTTCTTTGTTTTTGTTGGTAAACCCCCCAACAGCAAAAACTTTATCTGCCACTTTCCATACATGAGACCCACCCCATTGATTGACATAAGAAGTAGCTATTAAAGAAGAACAAAATTTATTAAACGCTTCATAATTCATACGTATTTCTTTCTTATGTAGATTTATTTATGGGATATTTTAACTGTTTAAAGATTAATTTTCATCTATTAATATAACAGTTAATCTTTAAAAAAGTGAGCTTCCTTCTCAAGGGTGTACTTACTGTAATTTAAGTACTAAACACCCTTGTTTTTACAGAGATAATTATTTATCTTGCAACAGCAATAATAGAAGATACTACTCTATTTACTTCATTTGTTTGCAAACCTGCAATATTAATTCTAGCCCCTGGGATTAAATAAATGGAATGCTCTTTTTGAAGTTTTAACATCTGAGCTTCATTAAGCCCAGTCATCGAAAACATACCTTTGTGAGAAAGAATATAATCATACTTATTTGAATCGCTCTTGATTCTAAAAGACTCTACTAAAGCATGACGTAAAGCAAGAATGCGCACCCTCATTTCTTTTAATTCTAAGTTCCATTGTTTTTTTAAGATATCATCATTTAATATCTTAGCAACAATAGCAGCTCCATGTGCTGGGGGCATTGAATAAGAACCTCTGGCTAATTCCCCCATATGAATTCGTACTTCTTTTGCTTTTTCTTGTGTTTTTGCAATTACAATAGCAGCTCCCGTTCTCTCACGGTATAAACCAAAGTTTTTTGAGCAAGAAGTAGATATAAGTACTTCATTTACTTGATCAACTAAAAATCTAAGTCCTTTTGCATCTTCATCTAAATCATCCCCAAGTCCTTGATATGCGATATCAATAAAAGGAAGAAAACCATTTTTTTGTGACAATTGGGCTATTTTTTTCCAAGCATCAAAAGACAAATCAGCTCCAGAAGGATTATGACAACATCCATGTACTAAAAGAACATCATTCTCTCCTAGGGTTTCCACAACCTTCATCATTAACGCTTCATTTACTTGTTTTGTTTCAAGATCCAAATAAGGATATTCACAAACTTCTAAACCTGCTTTTTCCATAATAGTACGATGATTAATATAACTTGGATTACTAAGCCATACACGAGATTCTGGACGTGCCAGTTTAATCATATCAGCTAAAAGTCTTAATGCCCCACTAGCCCCTGGGGTTTGTAAAGTACTTGCTCGCAAATTTGCTTCACTTTTACCTAAAACCAAATCTTGAATGGCTGTATTAAAATTCTCATCCCCAACAAGCCCTATATAACTTTTACTTTCTTCACTTACAGCTATGCTAACAGAGGCATTTCTTACAGCTTGCATAATAGGTGTTTTTCCGTACTTATCTTTATATATACCAATACCTAAATCGATTTTTGCAGAGGAAGAATCGTTTTTAAAAGCAGACATAACTGAAAGAATGGGATCACCTTTTGGTTTATTTAATAATTCTAACATTATGATACTCTCTCCCCGTGTAAAACACCACTTGCAAGAAGCACACCCGAAATCACAAGTATCATTCCTAATAATAAACTCATACTAATTTGTTCTCCTAACATAAAGGCAGCTATTGAAGTAGCAACAACAGGAGTTGCTGCGCCAATTGCAGCTGCTTTTTCAGCACCAATTCTTAAAATGGCAGCAGAAAAACAAAGCCCTGAAAAAATACCAACAATAATACCTTGCACCAATATTTGTGCAATTAACTCAGACAGTGGCATTAAAGAATAGCCAAGCTCTGGCTGCGTAATTACAATCCAAAGTGTGATAAATATTCCATTTGGTAAAGCAGAAAGTGCGGCTACTTGAAGAGGTTTAAGCCCAGATACTCTAATACTAATAGTAAAGATTGCCCACAACATTGCACAAAATAAAAACAGTCCTTGTCCCAATAACAAAGTTTCATCAAGATTATTTCCCGCATTAATTAACATAAATACAATGCCACAAAAAATAATACTTAGACCTATTGTTCTAAAAAGTGGTAATTTCTGTTTGAAAATAACGACTGCTATTATGGTTACAAACAAGGGTGTTGTTCCTGGTATTAAAGTACTTCCATAAGCGACTTGTGTTAATTGCATGGCATATCCAGATACTATAAAAAAAGGCAAACCACTTCCTATAATAATTCCCAGCAAATACAAAGGAGGTACTTTTGCATAATTTTTCATGCTTTTCAAAAAAACAGGTAAAAGTATTAAACCAGGTATTGCATAACGAAAAAATGTTAATTCTTCCAGGGTTAAAGGAGTAAGCGCACCCACTCTAAGGGATAAAGTATAAGAAGACCAAATAAGGACCGTTATAAAAGCTATAAATAAACCAATGGTTTGTTGTTTTGCTGTGCTCGTAATATTTTGTACAAGTGTATTATTTGACATATATGCATCCTTGGCAGTTCTAATATAATAAAAGCCAAGTATATCCCTTTGATTTTTTTAAGTCTTTATCAAAACACCTCTAATACTTGTCTTTTTGAGTATATTTGATTGTCCATTAGTAACCATAATAAGGTTTATTTATGATATGATTCTTCATGCAAAGAAAAATAACACGTGATTTACACATAAACATCGCAAATAAAACAATGTCTTATATTTATAGGTATATAGATACGGCTATTAATATAGATGAGCTTGCTCTTAGTTTTTCTATAAGTAAAAAACATCTTCATAATATATTTAAAGAACAATTGGGTATTAATATTTATGAATCCATAAAATCAATAAGGCTGCAAAAAGCTTCAAATATTTTGCTTACTAATAAATACTCAAGCATCACCCAAGTTGCTAATATGTGTGGGTATAGCTCTCAATCCTCTTTTATAAAAGCCTTTAAAAATCGTTTTGAAGTAAGTCCTACACAGTGGAGAAATGGTGCGTATGAAGCCTACTCAGATAAAATAATGGAGAATTCTTTATTAAAAGATTCTTTGCCTAATTTTGATACCTCAAAGGTACGAATTGTTAAAACACAAGACCGATTGATTTATTATATTAGACAAAAAGGATATATAGTAAAAGAAGCTAAAAAGAAGTGGCAGCAGCTTCAAGCTTTTGCTTATACCAATGATTTAAAAGACTATGAACAAATAGGAATTTATCATGATAACCCAGCTCTTACCCCTCATGATAAGTGTTTTTATATAGCAGCACTTAGTAGTAAAAAGAAAATAGAAAATACCAATATTCCTTCTAATACGTTAAAAGGTGGTTTATATGCCACCTTTGATTTATATGCAGGGGATAGAGAAGCCGCATGGTTTGTTAAATGGGCCTATCATAAGTGGTTGCCCACAAGTGGTTTTGAGACAACTACAGACTCTTCTTTTCTTATTATGCATAAAAATCATTTTTTAGAAGACAATGAAATCGATGCTACTTTTTATCTTCCTATAAAAAGTGTATAAAATAAAGATTCAGCCCAAGTCTCTAAGCTTTGACTTTTTTCTTAGCATTGATTAAAAATACCCCAGAAAAAATCAAAACAGTAGCCAGAAGATCAACAAAAGTTATATTTTCATTCACAAAAAAGTAAGCAATAAAAAGAGCTACAAGAGGTGGAAGATAGGTTGCTGATGATGCATTTACTGCACCAATTCGCTCAATTAAATAATAGTAAATAATAAAAGCCAAACCTGTTCCTAATAATCCTAAACCAACAACTAAACCTATAAATACATGGGTATGAGGCAGAATATTTTCAATGCCCTTATAATCCGTAATAAAAAGCAATACAAGAAGAGCATAACCCAATTGATAAGACGTAAGTGCTGCAAAATGTATTTTTAAAGGTGAAATAAATCGTTTGGCATAAACAAATGATATTCCAATAATCAGCGAGCCTGTTATGGCAAAAATAACGCCTTCTATATTTGTTTCTAATAAATTGGCATCATAAGGTTTTGCAATAAGTACCACGCCTAAAAGTCCAATGGATATACCTAAGATTCTAAGGGGTGTTATTTTTTCTTCTTTTATAAAAATAACGGCAAGAATGAAAGTAAAGAGTGGGATGGTGCCACTTAGCGCACCTACAACCCCTGATAATAGTAAAGAAGATGCTTTTACAAAAAAGTAATAATAAACAGTCGTTGCTAATAAGGACATTACAAAAAAATGAAAACTGTGTTTTAAGTGTTCAAGTTTTAATACTTTTAGATACATAGCATAAATCAACACTGGGATGAAGCCAAAGAGTACTCTTATTAGTACGATTTGAATATCAGATAAGTATTCGCTTGCCCATTTCATATATATAAAGTTTGAGCCCCATATTATTCCTAGTATTGCAAATAATATAAGAGGTAAATTTTTAGCCATAATTTGCCTTTAGATTTATAAATCTATTTTTTAACAAGTAGTATATTTCATTTTTGCTTATAAAGATAGGAGAAAATTGCTATTTGTTTCATATTTGGAGTATTGGAGATTTTTTTATTTAATAAATGTTATTTTCTTTTAAAAGTGATGATTTATTTTCTTTGGTGAAATTTAGAAATTTGTGAAAACTGTGACGCAAACTGTGACACCTTTTTGTTATTATTTAATAAAGTGATTTTATTATTGGAATGTTATTTTTTAATGGTATTATTGATTTTAGATAAGGCAATGTTTTTGTTGTTTTCTTATGATGAACAGTGAACTATGAAAATGGCAGTACATTTAAAGTGTTGATAGTACTAATGTTAATTTCAAGATAAAATAAATCAAAGTACAAAATGACTATCAGACGAACACAGTGTGTCGCAGTAGTCAAACGTTAGTTACAAAAGGAGGTTTCAGTGGCAGTAGTTAAAGATGATTTTAGTTTCGATCACATGCTTCATTACGAGGGGAAGAAATTTTTTGATTCAGCTGCTGTACTGAAGGAGCATCCTGTTCACTATTCAAATTCACCATACTATGTTTTGTTAGCATTCAGTATAGAATTGATGCTCAAGAGCCTTCGAGTAAAAAAAACGATAACTACATCAAAAAGTATACCTAGTAAAATCAATAGCGTAAAAGTAGAGCACGTTAAGGGACATGACCTTATTGGTGTCTATAATTATCTCCCCCAAGAGCTTAAAAATTGGCTTTCCGAATCAATTTCGAGCAAATATTCGATAAACCTTGAAGACATACTTTGTAAGCATGCTAACTTATTTAGCGAAGTACGATACATATATCCTGGGGATGGAAAAATGAAAGGGAGTTCAGGCTATACCGTAAATGAATCAGCTCTGTGTTGTGTGGGAAGCTTTCTGGCATCAATACCTGAGAATGAATCTTCACTTTTATATGTAATAGCTCATACAAAGTGACTTTGCGCTTTTTTCTTTTTCTTAATTGTCAGAAAAAGAAACAAAAAGAAGCAACTGACGAGTTGATAAAGCCCTTCGGGTACCTAAAGATTTTTATTGTTTAACTAGGCTGTGGAACCTACTAAAATGTGCTAAAGAGCACATTTCTTCACGCTCGAACAGTCCTCGCCTTTTTCCGTTAAAAAATAAAAACATTTAGCTTTATCAAAGTCAGGGAAAGAGCCGTAGGGAATGAATTTTTATTCTTTATTTATTTCTTAAAATTTACACCCCAGAGGCAGTAAACCCTAATTAAATATATAACATATTTATATGTTTTCTAATAAAACATCAACTGTATAATTCATAAAAAATGTATAATAATTGTTATTAAGTAATATTGGTATAAAATGCGAAACTAATAAATAGTTATCTAATAAGGAAAACAATGAAAAAAGTATTAAGCACAATTTTACTTGTGAGTGGATTGAATTTATTTGCAAATAATTTGATAACAATAAGTGATACGAAAGATATTTGTAAAAACTCTTTGTACAGTATTCAAAAAGGTAAAGTAAATAAAGCATTTAATGATGTAAAAAAGTTCTGGCCTTTACCACCCGCAGAAATTGACAATGTTGCATATCAAACTAAAGTACAATTAGATATGGTTTCAAAACGTTTTGGAAATGCAATAGGAATTGATTTTATTAGAACGAAAGAAGCTGGAAAAAGTTTTTTAGAACATACATATATTCTCAAATATGAAAATACATCTATTCGTTATATATGTACATTTTATAAACCTAGTGATAAATGGTTAATAAATTCTATTAGATGGGATGATAAAACTTCACTTTTATTTGAATAGATAAATAAAGGGAAATTACACCCAAGGGGTTGAATCTCCAAAAATAATGTAAAAGATGATAATTTAAAATTTATTTTTATGAAATCCTTTAGTTTAAATACATTTCCCTTTCAAATTAAAATTACACCCCAAAATTACACCCCTGAGAATGAATCTCCACTTTTATATTTGAGAAAAGGTGTCAGGCACCAAGTAGTAGCCTTTTCGCTTTTTGGTCTGCAAGCAGAATTTAGTCATTTCATTCCCTCATCATATTTTTAATTCTCAAAAAAAAACACGAAATCATACTTGTATCTAAATAGAAGCAACTTCCGAGTTGATAAACTTAAATATCTTTATTTGTTAGTTAGGCTCAAAAACTCGCTGTGATTGCACTCTCTGTGAAGAAATATGCTAAAACTATATCTTTCTTAAACATTTCATAAGTATATTAATAATAATATAAATTATAAAATAAAAGGAATTCATAAATGAATAAAAATATTTTAACTATTAGTACTATGTTTATTTTATTATTTACAAGTTGTTTGGCAGATACAAAACCTTTGAACTATCCAAAATCAATTAACTTCTTAGATAAAAACTTAGAAATGAAATATACTGAGGGTACCTTAGAAAAATATATTTATGAATACATAGATAAAGATAGAGATTTGAATAATTGGGTTAATATGGTGGCTTTTAGAAACTATTCGAATTCTTCACCTAAGTTTATTTTAACGTACACAGTTAAAAATTTAGAAAATAATGTACCAAATATAAAGTATTCCATTTATCGAAATTCTGAACAAGAAAATAGCTATTTATTAGAGTTTATATCTAGTTCTAAAAGTAAATACCAAAAATTTTACGAATATAATATATGGTATTTTGTACCAATAAACAGTAAAGAAACAATTAGCATACAATATGCATTTCGTTATTATAAGAATGAAGAATTTAATATCAAAAAATGGGCATCAGAAAAAGAATATATAAAGTTTTTAGGTGCTAATAAAAAAAATATATTAGCAGGGTTAGATAAATTATTATATACCCTCCCAGGCTATTCACAAACAAAATAAAAATTCCAGAGATACCTAATAATTAAATTATACTATTGCGAATTCCGGTGACAGTTTACCTAATTAACTAAATCATTAAATGAATATGTTGTCACCAGATTTAAGAATTACTGCCAGGGGTAGTAATTCCATTTTTATGGTAATTATCAATATATTTTAAGCGCTCATACAAAGTGTCCTTTGCAAGTATCTCATTATCTTATCTCTATTTGATCGCTTAAAACTAATCTTCCACCTTGAATAATTTCAGCCCTAAGACCACCTTTACCAATAAGTGTTTTTAGAACTTTTTTATTATTAAGTCTTTTGGAAAGTAAAGAACACGGTTCACATAAACGTATTCCTTTTAATACAACATTTCCAATAGAAAATTCTTTTCCAACAAGTGCATTTAAATCACAGTTTGAAACAAGAATATTACGTCTAAATAACCCATAATCGAAGTTTGTTTCTAAGAGAATATTTAAATCATCAATATTTTCTTTTTCAATTAAAGTAACTTGTCTTTTAGGTTTAATTTCACCTTCTTGTTCTGAAAAACTGCCTTTTTTTACTGAATATCTGTCTCCAAATATTCCACTATCTTTTAATAAAACAATTTCATTAACACTTTGAATTTCACTTTGTGAATCTTTTGCAATATAAAAATTTACTATTTTTCCAGACATAAAAAACCTTTCATTTTAAGTTATTTATGATAACTAAACTTTAGTTAAAAATGAAAATTCCACCATGGCTTGAAGCTCCATTTTTTCAATAATTCTTAAATGTATTAAATAGCTCATACAAAGTAACCTTTGCGCTTTTTTCTTTTTCTTAATTGTCAGAAAAAGAAACAAAAAGAAGCAACTGACGAGTTGATAAAGCCCTTCGGGTGCCTAAATATTCTTATTTGTTAGCTAGGTTCAAAAACTCACTAAAACGTGCTAAAGAGCACATTTCTTTACGTTCTAACAGTTTTCACCTTTTTCCGCTAAAAAATAAAAAGATTTAGCTTTATCAAAGTCAGGGAAAGAGCCGTGGGGATTGAAAGTTTGCTCTTTGATTTATTTATTTCTTATATCTTTACTTTAAAAAGAGAAAATATTTTAAGAAAAACGTGGAGCGTGATTCTGACTTTGTTGAAGCCGAGCGTTTATTTTGTATTTCGGAAAAAACTGAGGACTGTTTGACCGTAAAGAAAGGTGCTTTAATGCACGTTTTAGGGAGTTCCGCAAGTTAGAAACACAAAATAACAAGTGAGGGAAGCTCCGCCTTCAACAACCGTCAGTTGCTTTCTTGTTTCTTCTTTTCAAGAAAAGAAGAAAAAAAACGAATGCGCTAGCTTTCACGAGCTCTTAAAAATCATCATTTTAATAATTTGATTATTAAGAAAATGTTCTGTGTTATGTTTTACTCATTGTATGAATTAAATCCAAACTTAAATCAAAATCACCTATTTTGGGAAAGAGATTTCTATGTTCTGCATTAGGTATTATATGCAATTTTTTGCTCTTTGCACTGCTTGCAGAACTGTATATACGTTCAAGAAGCAAAGGCGGAATGACTTCATCATTTTGCGCAGCAATAATTAATAAATTACCTTTAAATTCTTTTAAAATACTAAATGCATCAGAATTTAACCAACTATTTTTTTCACGAATGGTTTTTGAAAAAGAAGGACCAAAAGTAAGAGTATATGCTTTTGAAGTATAAACAGCAGGTACCATAAGTATTAAGTTTTTAATAGGAAATATTTCTGTTAATTTGATAGCAGTGTAAGCACTCATACTCGAAGCTATTAATGTAGAAAAATCAGGAGATTGCTGTTTTATAGTAACTTTTGCTTGTTCAAATCTTTTTTCTAAACTGCTATTTTTAAGTTCTCCCTCTGATTCTCCATGTCCTACAAAATCAAAACTCATACTGCTTAAACCTTTTTTATTTAATGCATGTCTTAGTTTTTTAAATCTTGCGCGTGATGATTTTCCAGCGCCATGTAAGATGACAGTATTACAATTATCGTTGTATTTATCACCTTTTACATTAAAACCAGAAAAGTCAAATTCAAATGAATATTGGGGCATGTATAATTTCCTTTAGGTACAGACACTTCTAAAATATCTTGATGTAGTATATCATATGGACTTACTCCCCAGGGCGTGAAATTCCACCTTTTTTAATAATGTTGGAAAAGAATCCCGAGGAAAGTTTATCTGATTAACTAAATGTTTAATGAGGATACTATCCCCTGTTTTGCCCATTCCTTATATATAAAATACTTGAAATTTATTACAATAATAAAATCATATAACATTTTAAATTAATAATTATATTAATGATTAATATATAATTAAGGAATTGTAAAGTATAGTTATAAAAGATAATATTTATCATTGGATAAATTTTATCCTATAATAACTATAAAAGGGAACAAAATGGCTAAATGTCCAATTACAGGTTTAGGAAGTGATGACAAAGTTCTAAACCCCACAGAAGCAAAAAAGGGTATGTATAATAAAGATTGGTGGCCTAATCAGCTTAATTTAAAAATACTATCTCAACACACTAGTGCAGTTGATCCTATGGGTGAAGAATTTAATTATAAAAAAGAGTTTGAAAAACTTGATTATAAAGAATTAAAAAAAGATTTGACTTTTTTAATGACTGATTCACAAGAGTGGTGGCCCGCTGATTATGGACATTATGGTCCTCTTTTTATTAGAATGGCATGGCATAGTGCAGGTACATATAGAACGGCAGATGGTAGAGGTGGAGCTTCAAGCGGAAATCAAAGATTTGCACCACTTAACAGTTGGCCTGATAATGTTAACTTAGATAAAGCCAGACGACTTCTTTGGCCGATTAAACAAAAGTATGGAAATAAAATTTCATGGGCCGATTTAATGATTTTAACAGGAAATGTAGCTTTAGAATCAATGGGATTTAAAACATTTGGTTTTGCAGGCGGCAGAGTTGATATTTGGGAACCAGAAGAAGATATTTACTGGGGAAGTGAAGATAAATGGTTAGCAGATGAAAGATATAATAAAGATGAACATAAAAGTGAAGATTTAGAAAATCCACTTGCTGCTGTTCAAATGGGTCTCATTTATGTAAACCCAGAAGGACCTAATGGCGAACCAAATGTTGTAGAATCTGGAAAAGATATTAGAGAAACATTTGCAAGAATGGCAATGGGAGATAAAGAAACTGTGGCGTTAATTGCTGGAGGACATACTTTTGGTAAATGCCACGGAGCACAAGATGCATCAAATGTTGGACCAGAACCTGAAGCAGAAGGAATTTTAGCTCAAGGATTAGGATGGTTGAATAAATATCTAAGTGGTAAAGGTGATGATACAATTAGTAGTGGAATTGAAGGTGCTTGGACAGCCAATCCTATAAAATGGGACAATGGATACTTCGATGTATTATTTGCTTATGAATGGAATCTTGAAAAATCCCCAGCAGGAGCATGGCAATGGACAGCTATAAATCCAAAAGAAGAACATCTTTCTCCTTTAGCACACGATTCATCTAAAAAAGTAAAAACTATCATGACAACGGCAGATATGGCACTTCGAATGGATCCAATATATGCACCTATTTCAAAAAGATTTCATGAAAATCCAGAAGAATTTGCAGATACCTTCGCTAAAGCTTGGTTTAAACTAACACATAGAGATTTAGGACCAAAAAGTAGATACCTTGGACCTGAAGTTCCAAAAGAAGATTTACTTTGGCAAGATATTGTGGGATATGCTGATTATGAAATGATTGATGAATCTGATATAAAAGATTTAAAAGTAAAAATTTTACGTTCAGAATTAACTATAGCACAACTTGTAAATACCGCTTGGGCATCTGCATCAACGTATAGAGATTCAGATAAAAGAGGTGGTGCAAATGGCGCTAGGATAAGACTTTCTCCTCAAAAAGACTGGGATGTTAATAAAGGTACGCAAGAAGTAATTTCTAAACTTGAAGTAATTCAAAAAGAGTTTAATCATTCTTCAAATACTAAAAAAATATCACTTGCTGATTTAATAGTATTAAGTGGCTGTGCAGCGATTGAAAAAGCATCATTTGAAGCAGGTATAAAAATCATTGTTCCTTTTAAAGCAGGAAGAACAGATGCAAGCCAAGAACAAACACATATTGAGTCTTTTGAATATCTTGAACCAATAGTTGATGGTTTTAGAAACTACGAAAAGAAAAAATATAGTATTAGTGCCGAAGAACTTTTAATTGATAAAGCTCAACTTTTAGGCTTAAGTACTCCACAAATGACTGTTTTAATTGGAGGAATGAGAGTATTAGGTGCGAATGCAAATGGCAATGAAAAAGGTGTATTTACAAATAAACCAGGTGTTTTAACAAATGATTTTTTTATAAATCTTCTTGATATGAATAATACTTGGAAGAGTATAAACGAGGATGAAAGAGAGTTTGAAGCTACAAATAAAATATCAAAAGATATAAAATGGATCGCAAGCAGAGCAGACCTTATATTTGGCTCAAATTCTCAACTAAGAGCAATTTGCGAAGTTTATGCCCAAGAAGATGCAAAAGAAAAGTTTGTAAAAGATTTTGTATTCGCTTGGAATAAAGTAATGAATGCCGATAGATTTGATATTAAATAAATATTTAAAAGAGAGGTGCTTAAAAACATCTTCTCTTTTTTAAAATGTTAAATAGGTTTATGCTCCCAAAACTTAACTTCCTAATACATATCAAGATACTCAAAAGGAATATTGATATCGTAAAAAACGCTTTTTAGAGCCAATAAAAGTACAAAAGCAAGAATAAAACCTATACTATTTATTGTATAAAATGAATACGATTTTTTATTCTTACTCCAATAAAAGAATAAACAAATAATAGATAAAAAATAGTAGGGTATAAAATAGAAGGAATAAGGAAAAACATGTAATCCTGCAATTGCATAATATATATTTGTATCAAGATTAAATACTATTCTTCCAAATAATACTGCTGTTATATGATTAATCAAAAAATATATTAAATATATTTTTGAAATAAAGACTAAGAGTTCAAAGAAGGTTCTTCTATTTTTTCTCTCACGCCATGTAGCTTTGATACTTTTTATTATTTGAAATAAAAATGCTAATAATAATATACTTTCAATATAAATATTTCTATAAATAAATCTAAAATTCTCCATAAAAGAGATGTGTTCTTTAATAGATATAACAAGAATAAGATGGTTAAAAATGTGAATAAAAACAAACAGACCAAGCAATAAAAGGCTCATTTTATTTATTAGTCCATAGTAGTTTTTTAAAGTGTTCATAATACTTCCTTTGTAATTTTTATAATATTACTAAAAAAATATTTTTATTACTTGTAAAAAAACGACACTATTTTTTATATTTTTTAAAAGAGAATTCTTTTGCTTGTAAAAACTTTTTATGCAAATATTCTCTGGGAGTTTCTTTGATAAAATGTTTAAATTCATTTATAAAATGAGACTGGTCAAAAAATCCTTTATCATAAGAAAAAGAGGTTAAAGAAGCCACAATTAAGGAACTAAGCGTTTTTTTACTGTCTTGAATTCTTATTAATCTAGAGTATAACTTAGCACTCAATCCAAGTTCAATTTTAAAACGTCTTTGAACATGTCTTATATCTACATTGAATTCTTCGCATAAGTCTTGAATATTTACATTTCCTTTTTCTTCTCTTATTCTAGATATAAACTCAAAAATCCAAGGTGAATTACGTTTTCTTGAGTGTTTTAATTTATCTAATAAAAATAACTCCAAAGTATGTATTTTATCTTTTACTTTTTGCGTTTTTTCTAAGCTAGAGAATAAAGAATCTATTTGCCAATCAGGACTATTTTCTATACTAGAGATATTGTTATTAAAACTAGAAATATCTTTATTAAAAAATCTGTAAACGCCCGCTGCATTGAAGCGTACCCCTATTACAAAAACATTGCCCTTCGCACTTACAAAAGCAGGATCTTCACTGGGAGGAAAATAAACAAATTTATCGCTATAGGTGGATGATTTTCCCTTCATTTTAACGATATAAGCAGAGGAGAAATTTATAACAAAACCTGAATTTCCATCAGCTATGATTTTTAATGGCACAGAAAAAGGAATTCTATTAAATTTAACAAGCCAAAAAGATTGAATAAATGGTTTTAATTCTAAACAAGGTTCTATTAGTTTAAACCCGATATTGTCTAAATCTTTATTAAAATAATTCATGTTTTTTTTTGAGTTTTAAGATGAGAATCCTTTTGTATTAAGTAAGCATATAATAACCAATATAAGATATTCTTTTAATAAATCACTCACGTAGAATTGCTATTAGTCACCACCTTAAAATAAATTAAAAACTCTCTCATAATTCGGGCATCTTTTTATTAAAAAGAGAATTATAAAAAATTATTTTACTTTATATTTTTATATTTATCCCCATTTTTTCATCCCCTAGTCACTCTAGAGCACACTTTAATTTCGAAACAATTCTTTGTTTAAGTAGTCTATTAGTAAAAATAAGTAAAAATATAATTTATTAAATTACCTTTAGGATTTATTTACTTTTTAAAAGTGGCGATTAATTCTGAAATTAATTTTTTTGGGTAAAAACTGTAGCACCTTCTTATTATTATTGTTTATAAGATAAATACAGTTAAATTATTCAATTGTTATTAAAATGTTACTTTTTAATGGTATGATATATTTAAATAATAAAATAGTTATTAAGTTTTCTGATAATGTGCGAAGTTTTGAGAAAACTAATTATAAAAACAGTTTGGTGGATTAACGTTGAAATACAAAAATAGTTATACTACGAAAGGTTAGAAATGATTGAAGCAAGTATGGGGACAACAGCAGATAACGGGGTAATGGCATTAATTGGAATGGGACATAATGAAAAAAAATACTATTATTATAAATGTTTTAATAATCAAGAAATAGCTATAAATTTTGTTGCTAAATTATATGTTCAAGGTGGAATACCTATGGAAGAGATTAACAGTAGTAAATGGATTGAAGCTGTAAATTAACAAATAGTTATGACAAAATAATAGAATCACATCCCTAAGGTTGAATCTCCACCTCAATTATCGATATTTTAGATAATGATGATTTCTGGAATTTATCAGGACAAGGAATCACATTGGAAAATAATTATTTAAAAGCCTTATCCTTAACATTATCACATGCATTACTGTTCTCATTAACGGGAGTTTTTATTAACTTAGTATCCAGTGAAATTGGAATTTTTGAACAAATTTTCTATAGAGCATTGTTCTCATTGATTTTTATTTTTTTAGTATTTAAACCTAAAATTAAAGCGTGCTTACAAAAAGATGCACTGTTAATATTAGCCTCTCGTGGAATATTTGGTTTTCTAGGAATGGGATCAATGTTTTATGCTATTTTGAATCTTCAACTTTCCATTGCAATGGTTTTGACTTTTACTACTCCCCTTTTTGTAATGATATTAGGAAAATTTATTTTAAAAGAAAAAGTAAATGGAAATCAAATAATACCAATAATGACAGTTTTCATTGGTTTATTCTTTGTGGCGAACATAAGCTTTGTAGACAAAGTAAGTTTTGGAGTAGATTTATTTCCCTTTAGTATAGGATTACTGGGTAGTGCATTAACAGCTATTGCTTTTTTATCAATGCGTTGCGCATTAAAAATGGTTAGCACACAAGTAGTGATTGTTTGGTTTTCGCTATTCAATATAATAGGAGCTAGCATAGTATCTTATGATAGTTTGTCTATACCTGTGGGTAATGATATATATTACGTCATTGCTATTGCTGTATTTGGCTTGTTATCTGATATAACCAAAACGCAAGCTTATAAATATGCAGCAGCTTGGTTTGTAAGTTTAATATCACTTTCAAGTATAGTATTCTCTGTCTTTTTAGGATGGTTAATTCTAGATGAATATATTGAAGTTACTCAAGTATTTGGTATTATTTTAATATCAAGTGGAATAGTTCTTCTTATTCTAAAATTACAAAATATAAGCCCTAGGCTTAAGTCTTCTCCTCTTTAAAACTACACCCAAGAGGTACTTTTGACTCATCTTTTTAAGGCCAGTACTTTTTGTCGAATATCACTAGGAAACTTTTCCAGTGCATATAAGACTGTTGATCTTTTCATAAACCTGTGCTTATTTATAATATAATTAAGCACCTCAGCATCATGCTGTAAGGAAGTTACTTTTAAAAGCCATCCCACGCTTTTTTGAACAAATTCATCTTCATCATTTAAGAGAGTATCACAATTTTCAAAAACCAAATTCTTATCTAAATAATAGATAGAACCTTTCATTTTTCGTTTTATAAATTTAACCCAAACAACATTACTGGCACGCCTGCACCAAGAAACATTAGATTTAGACCAATGTTGTGTTTTTTCAATTAAATGAGGTCGTACTAATAAAAAATTATAAATAGTTTTTATACATAAATCATCAACGAGTGCCCAGTTGGTAGAGTAATTCTCAAGCCAATACTCAAAACGTAACAATAAATCATCATCATAGTTCTTTTTTACCAACTTAGTAATAAGTCCATAGGCTAGCATTATTTCTTCACTGTATACTGAGTTTCTTAATACTTCTTCTGTAACTAAAAGTACTTGTTTCGCTGATAACAAAGGGTTATTTTTATGAAAATCAGCAATGATTAATTTTATATCAGAAGCGTTTGCCCCAAGACAGGTAATGCCATTTGGGAAATACCTTTTCGTAGACTTTATTTTTTCAGGAGTACTCACTTTCATGAGTTCCTTTCTAATTATAGCTGCGTATTTTGTGTATTCATTCATATCATCTAATAGGAACATAAATCTCAGTTTTCAGATTTTCTGCTTTGGTTCTTCTTGGATCACGGTTATAATACTTTTCAAACAAGGGCAAGTCTCTTAACTCAATACCACTTTGCACAATCCAATTGCCAATTTCATCGTATAAGGGTTTTAAATTCTCATAAGAACCTTTGTGTAAAAACATAGCGTATTTTCCACCTTCTATGGTTTTGTTTAAAATTTCACCTTCTGGTTTTACTGTTTTATCATCCCATGTAATACAAGCATCGTATCTTAGTTTATTGGTATCGGTGACATTTGGATCATCATGTCCTATTCCAAACATCATAGCGCTTTTTCCCATAAGGTTTTTTTTATATTTTATCTTATTTCTGTAAGCAAATTGCATCAATCCTTCCCATGCTTTAGAGGCAGATACAGTATAATCACCCTCTTTTCTCACATATAGAATCTCTACTTCTTTTAGTTCAATAATTTTTGGCTCTAACATTTCATTTCCTTCTTGTACTTTAGCATTTTTGGAAAACTCTTTAGGACTTATTCCAAAATGATTTTTAAAAGCTTTTGAAAAAGAAGCATTTGTTTCATATCCACTAGATTGTGCAATTTGAGTAACTCTTTGATTTGTTTTAAACTTTAAGGTTGTACTTTGCAGTCTTACTCTTCTGATATACTCACTCAAGGTCTCAGCCATAATGGCTTGAAAAATTCTATGAAAGTGATAGGCTGAAAAACTGGCAATTTTTGACAATTGTTCAAGGTTTAAGTCATAATGGTAGTTTTGCTCAATATATAAAATAACTTTACATACACTATGAATATGCTCGTCTCTTGTAGATGTTTTCATTTGCCTCTTTTCAATTCTTTTGTATCTGATTATATTAGGATCAAAAAAACAAAACTACTCCGAGCTTGCTAATTTTAGAAACTTACTAACTTCATAGGCTAATAATTTCTTCTATTCTTTATTCTTATTTTCTTAGGTGTTTTATACCTTAGATTAGGGTCATTTTTATATCATCGTATGATATTTTTTCATCCAATTTTGTAAATATTGCTTTTAATCTGATTTTTCCGTCTTCTGAGAAATCTTCTTGGGTTTTTCTCTCTTTGATATCGTTAATGGCATCATTAACAAGATTAATCGTACTTAGGTTTGGCATATATTTTGATATATCAAAATTGGCTTCGTCTTTTTTTATTAAAACAAGGTGATTCATAATAGTAGATACAGAGAAACTGGCCTTTTTGGCTAAAGATTCAAGACTATCTGATGTGCTTATTAGATTTTTTGTTTTGATATGGTTGGGCACTTTTTCTTCGATTTTAGGTTTTGAATTTAATAATACTTTTTCTTTTTCTATCTCTTTTACATCACAGATTCCCCCAAGTCGCTGTATATAGGATAAGAAAATAGCATCAAGTTGTTTATCTTCATAATCTAGTATTTTTTGTTCTGCTTTTTTTGAAGCTTGTTTGATTCTAGGGTCAATACTTAAAATCAAAGAATCCACACTTAGGGCATTGTCATTAAAACCCATTAGTTTAAGACCTTCTATGTTTTTTATTCTTGACAGTGCTACATACCCTTGCCCTACTTCAAAGGTTTTAGATAAATCTATTTGTGCAGCATCAAGTGTCATTCCTTGTGATTTATGAATAGTAATAGCCCAAGCAAGTTTTAGAGGTATTTGAGATATTTTTGCCTGTACTTTTCCTTTATCATTTTCTATCATCCAATCTTCATATTCTACTTTTATGATATAACCATTTGATAGTTTTACTATAGGAAGTTTTTCTTCATCTTTTGAGAAATCAATGACTACCCCTGTGGTTCCATTTATATAGTATTTTTCGGGATTGTTTTTAATAAACATAACAACAGCATCTTTTTTTAAGCTAAGTTCTTCTTTGACCAAAGCAGATTTGAATAACTTTTCAATATTTGTTTTAGCACCCTCACTTCTATACGTATAAACCTGTGTTTCATTATTGATACTTCTTAACTCATCATTGTTAATTCTATCTACATCCATATTATGGGTATACAATTTTGTAGGCGTAAAATCTATATCTAAGTCTTTTTGATATCTTGCATTCAAAATATCATGACTTTTTTGAGATACCTGCCCGCTTCTTATCTCATCTAATACAAAAATAAGTTGATTGTCATCTTGTCTAAACTTTTTTTCTAAATAACACGTTTGTAAATCAAGGTTTTTCCATGAAGGGCTTTGCCAGGCAAATCTTTTACCTTCTATATTTTTAGAAATGGGAGGTAACTGAAAAAAATCACCTGAAAGTATTACTTGAATACCTGCAAAAGGTTCATCATTTTGTTTAAAAGCTCTTAATATTTGGTCAATTGCAGAAAATACATTAGGACTTACCATAGAAATCTCATCGATAATTAATATTTTTAGTTTCTTAAATCTTGTTTGTAGATATTTTTTTTCTAATAAACTTGAAATAAAAGCTTCATCAATACTGTCTCTTATTCCTAGACTAAAATAAGAATGAATCGTTTGTCCATTTAAATGTGATGCCGCAATTCCTGTAGGTGCTACTATAGTAGGAAGTATTTTCCTTGCTTTGAGATATAAAACGAATTCATTTAAGATATGAGTTTTACCCGTACCTGCTGATCCTGTTAAAAAAACATTTTGACCAGATTTTAATATTTTAAGAGCTATTTCTTGCATTGTTGACCCACTTATTTTCTTGTATTTATAGACTTTTTCTATTTTAATTCTGGATTATAGCGTATATACATAATAAAAATATCTGTCCCTCTTAAACCTATTCGTACTTAGTAAAATCCTCTGTAACAAAAGGTTAAAAACATAAATATAAGTAACTGTTTTGTAATAATCTTAATATAAAATGCTAAAAGAATAAAACCCAAGGATAAGTTAATGAGAAAATATCTCTCTTTTAGTATATCGCTTAGTGTTGCAGCACTTTTTACAGCCTGTGCAAGCTCAAATGTAAATATGGATGAAGTATTAAGTAAAATGTCTAAAAAGGGTATACAGTTGCCTTATGAGGTTCTACGTACAGATGTTCTTGATATGAAAACAAATAAAGTCTTTGAGATTAGAAATGGGGGTTATGGTTCAGATATGGTTGCCCACCCCAAAAACAATAATCAATTTTATGCTTTAACCGATCGAGGTCCTAATGCAAAATATAAAGGAGCTTACGGAAAAGGAAAAAAGTTTCCAACGCCAAATTATACTCCGAGAATTGGACTTTTTGAATTACAAGAAGATACTTCTATTATACTGCTTAAACAAATATTATTAAAACGTCCTACAGGAGAGGAAATCACAGGTCTTCCTAACTCTTCAGCCCTAGGAGGTACAGGAGAAACTCCTTATAATGCCAAAGGTGAAGTCATTCGTTTGGATATGAACAAAGCCTATCATAAAAAAAACAATCCTATGAGATTGGATGATTATGGTTTAGATGGAGAAGGTTTAGTGGCTCTAAAAGATGGAACATTTTGGGTCAGTGATGAATATGGTCCTCATATGGTTCATTTTAATGCTAAAGGAATAGAAATTGAGAGAATCAATGCTTTTAAAAACGATATACGAACAAAATTCAATCTTCCGCAAGAATATAAAAACAGAAGACCTAACAGAGGAATGGAAGGGTTAGCTTCAAGTTTAGATGAAAAAATACTAGTAGGAATAATGCAATCAACGCTTTATAATCCAAGTAAAAAAGTAAAAAAACTCAATCTTACACGTATTGTAAGTATTAATCCAAAAACAGGTGAAACCGCACAATATTTATACAAACAAGAAAAAGCACAAAATTCAAACTCAGGTATAGTTGCTATTGGAAAAAACACCTATTATGTTATTGAAAGAGATGGTTCTTTTTTGAAAGGTGGACCTAAAAAAGCCAATAACAAAGCACAAAAACATATCTATGAAATCGATTTAAGTAAAGGAAGTAATCTTGAAGAAATAAAAGAAAGCGCTGCTATTAAACAAGATGAAGCGCTTGGACTTATGATTGAAGGCAAAACTTTAGAAGAGTTTGTTTTACAAGAAGGTTGGCAAAAACTTTTAGACTATGGCATTAAACCTGTTAGCAAAAAACTCATTCTTGATATGGTAAAAGAAGTACAATACCCTCATGATAAAATGGAAGGGTTATGGCTTATCAAAGATGGGTATATAGGTATCTTAAATGACGATGATTTTGCAACCTGGTCAACAAAAGGTAAACTTCACGCAAAAATGTTAGGTACAGGAAAAGTAGATTCCAATACCCTTTATATTGTAAATACAAAAAAATAAAAATAGTAAAGAAAACAAAAGACTTTTTTAAATTGTCTCTTGTTTTTTTGTTTCTACTTTTCTAAAATAGTTTTCAATACTTTGGACTTCTTCCATTTTGGGACTGTTTTTAAAAAATGTTTCTATACTACAGAAGGGGTAAGAAAGCCCCTCTAGCCACTCAAGAAAAACAGAGGAGTGTTTTTTTTCAAGGCTAAACATTTCTTCTATTGTAATGATTAAATGTTTGACTTTTGTATTTTCACCAATAGTAAAAACCCAATCATAAATTCCATATCCAATTCTCACCTTTCCTGAGTTCTTTTCCCTCATACATACTATCCAATGGCAAGTAAGTGTTTCTTCATTGTTTTTTAGGCTATCGCTAAGGCAAAAAGTGTAAACCTTTTCATAAGACTTGGCAAATGTCGTAACTAAAACCTCGGTAATATTTTCTAATCCAAGTGTAAAAGAAGGAAATGAAATATTTTGAGTTTGTAATTTCATTTCTAAGCGTGCATTAGAGCTAAACACTTCTTTCATTAAAGCTGGCATGTTTGTATCTTTGGCGCGAATGTATTTACGTACTAAATCTTCTTGTTTTTTGATTGTTGTTTCATGCATTTATTATTTCCTTCGATATTAAAAGAAAATTATATTGGGATCAAGTGTGTTATAGGTGAGTTCTTGAAGTTTTTATAAAATAAAAACAATTAAAAAACAAGAACCTTTATCCCTGTATCTTTGTTAATATTTTATTTGAAATAATAACTGAATTCTTTTGGTTCTCCTAAATAAAAACCTTGTAAAAAATCTATATCTAAAGCTTTTGTAATCTCAAAAACTTCTTTTGAATGAACATATTCAGCAACCGTTTTTGCACCCAAATCTTTGGCCATATTGACTATGTTTTTAACAATTGTTTTTGATTCTTTAGATACATCAATATTCTTAATTAAAGAACCATCTATTTTTATTATCTCTGGTTTTAATTTTAAAATATTTTCCATACTCGAATAACCGCTTCCAAAATCATCAATAGCTATCTTACACCCAAAAGTACGTACACGCTTCGCAAAGTCTTGCATTATTGTAAAATCTTCTATAAAATCACTCTCCAAAATTTCAAAGATAATATATTTTGAATACGCAGCATTTTTAATATATCTGTATATAAATTCTCTAAAAGTAGTATTTGAAATATCTTCATAAGACAGATTAATACTAAACTCTGTTTCTTTAGAGCAGAACAATTTAAAAGATTTTTCAAACATTGTTTGCATCATTGTTTCATAAAGTTTGATTTTTTTTGCTGTTTCTAAATAAGGAAAAACAGACAAAGCTTTGTTTTTTCCTTCTGGGAATAAGCGCATTAAACACTCATATTTACTGATTTTTAAACCCTCTTTATCAAAAATGGGTTGGATATAAGGTTCTATATAATCATTATCTACTACATATTTAAGTAAAACAATATCATCGAGAAGTTTTGTTTGTTCTTCTTGCCTATAAGCAATGGTTAACACATCTAAGTTAATGTCTATAATTTTATCAACAGATACTAAAACTTCAAACTTTTTTTCTTTTACAATAATATCTTTTATGAAACTACGGACATAACTAAAAGCTGCATTTACATAATGAGCAGGAAGACCAATACGTACGTGAATTTCACTTATAATATTGAGTTTTTCAAAATACTCTTCATCATACTTGCCACAAAAAAGATTGCTATACCAAAGCTCTATTCCTTTTTCATGACGAGAAAGAATTTCTTTATTGTGTAAGAATTTTTTCGCATGTTCAAATTCAAAAATAAAAGCATAAAAACCTTTTAACAATTCTTTTACACACAAAATAGCCAAAGCTTCTATGCTTTTAAGATTAGAAGCATCTTCTTTTGTAAATTTATAGTTTTTAACAATAGTTTTATAATTTTTATCATCAATTTTTTTGTTTTTTTTGTTTTCTAAATTCATAAACATATTCTATGCTTCACATCTGCTGCAATGAATACTGTTTTTACCTTCAAACTCTTTTTCATTGGCATTGTCTACAATAGTATTAGCAATCAGAGATGTTTTATGGGCAATTTTATTTGCTTGTGAAGATACTTCAAGATTTGTCTGAACTTGTTGTTTTAATACTTCTACAGAATCATTGATTTTTATAATTCCTACTTGCTGTTCTTTTGATATATTAGAGACATCGTTTATGATTATTATGGTTTTATCAATATTATTACTTAAGTCTTTATAGCCATCAATCATTTCATAAGCAATCATTTTTCCTTCATCTGCTTTTACTTTTGCAGCTTCTACTATGCTTTTTATTTCTTTAGCAGCTTCTGTACTTCTGTTTGCAAGATTTCTTACTTCTTGAGCCACTACTGCAAAACCTTTTCCAGCTTCACCTGCTGTTGCTGCTTCCACTGCTGCATTTAGACTTAAAATATTGGTTTGAAAAGCAATTTGATCAATAATAGAAATAGATTCATTGATATCACTTACTTGTACATTTATTTCATCCATTGCTTTTGTTGTTTTGGAAGCCAAGTCTTGACCCTCTTTTGTTGAATGAATTACATCATTTACAATAGCAGACATTTCAATTGTTTGCTCAGATGTTTTAGTCACGTTTTTTGTAATAATAGCCAATACTTCTGAGGTGTTTGTTAAACTCTGCATTGCTTCATTTGAGGATGTATTTAGGGTACTAACATTGTTTAATAAAGTAGAAGAAGACCCCTGCAAACTAACACCATTTGTTTTATTTTCAAATAACATATTGCTAATGGCTTCTTTTAGTTGATTAACAGCAGCTACTAATAAGTTAAATTCCCCCTCTTTTGCTAAACCTTCTAGTTTTAATTCTTCTGTGTAGTCATAATTTGTATATTTTTTTAAAAGAGTGTTTGTTTTTGAAAAATGACCTTTTGTTTCAAGTATCATTTCATTTACACTTTGTTTAAATTTTTCTAACGATTCATTTGAAGTAGATCTTTCAATGGTATGAGAATAAACACCTCTTTTTAAATTATTCATAACTTCATTGGCTTCTTCAATTAACAATGAATCTTCTTTTTCTTTTTTAAGAAGCTCAATTTCTCTTTTGTCAATGACTTCTTTAATTTCAGAGTATTCACTCGACATTGAAGTATTAATTTCTAAACTAACATTTTTATTGTCCATATTTTTTAAAAACTTCACCAATTCTTTTGATAATTTATTACCATTTTTACGTTCATCTAATTCATGTATGATAAGGGCCAGTGCAATAATAACTTGAATACTTTGAGATATTATAGAAGAAGTAAAGAATATTGCATTAAGAGGAAGTAGTATTATTCCAATACAATGAACAACCGTCATTCTAAAATAAAGTGATTTTATATTTAACATTTTCTTTCCTATTTGTTATGTAGTCGAATCTTAACTAAATAGGACAAAAATTGTCTTGATTAAAATCAAGCGAGATTTTTTGTTTATAAAAAAGATGTTTTTAATGATTTATCTAATATTTATAAATAAACATATAAATGGATATTTTAAATAAAATAAAAAATAATTTAAATTTTTCAAGTTTTTTATCAAGAAAAAAAAAGATGTTATAATTCTGACTTCAATTCAACTATTATTAAAATTTAATATATTAGGAATATAAAATGAGTTTTGAATCATTATTAACATTTGCAGCTATTGTATTTTTTATAGCAATTATTCCAGGACCTAATGCTTTATTAGTTCTTTTTACTGCCCTTAGTAATAATAAGTCAAAAGCATTTGCAAATGTTGCTGGAGTATCCTGTGGTTTTTTAATACATGCTTTTATTTCGGCCCTAGGGCTCTCTTTATTAGTGTCAAAATCGCTTATTGCTTTTACATTGTTAAAAATACTAGGTGTTTTTTATCTTTTATATTTAGGGTTTACGCATTTTAAAGCAGGTTATCATCTAAAAAGCATAGCAGCGCCTAAGAGTGAAGAACAAAAAGGTTTAATGAAGAATTTTACAAAAGGATTATTAACAAATCTTCTGAACCCCAAAATAATACTTTTTTACTTATCCATTTTTCCTCAATTTGTTAGTTCTACTAATATTTTAGAAGACAGCCTTTTTTTAGGGGCAATACAGGCTTTAGTTGTATCTTTTTGGTTTTTAATAATTATTCTTTTATCTCAATATCTAAAAGATTTTTTATCCAAAGCAAAAAATGCTAGATTCTTAAATTATTTTGCAGGAAGTGTATTTGTTTTGTTTTCTTATAAACTGGCAAATTCAAAATAAGATTTAGCGACCTAATCTCTAGGCTCTAGAATATCCACTAGTTCATACGATATAACATACAAACGTGTCACGCAAGGATAGATTTCTTGTATTATTTCTCTAAGCTCTTCAAGTGTCATATTTTCTTGTTTGGCATGAAAATCAGACAAATCCTTAAAAAGAATAGGAAGCACTGCTTTAATTTTTAAGGTACAAAACCAACGGCTGCTTTCAAAAGTAGAAACCTGCACAATACTGTTTATTTCATAATCTTTTTCCGATGCATCACGAATGGTAATTGTTTTTTTAGAAGATAAAATATCTTCTTCAAAACGCTCAAAAAATGTCATCTTAGATAAACTCATTATTACTCTCTTTTTAAATTTTTGTTCCCTATTTAAGCATTGTAATAATACTTAAATAGAGTCTATTTTCTTAACATCTGCGTTAAAATCAATATTATCTAAATCTTCTTTCATTTGCGTTTGTGAAGTGCTTGCTGGACAAAAAAGTAGATAATTCTTTGATAATTTTATATTATTTAAGAAGACAATGTTTTGCAAAATCACCGGCCTGTGTTACGGTCCACTCCCCTTTATCTTTTTCTTTCATATCTGTACACCAAGCATCACTACCAACTTTTGGGGAACACCCTGTAACAAACAACAAACTAAAAGTAAATAAGCTAATTCCAATCATTTTTTTCATTAAAACTCCGTTTATTTTTATCTTAATATAATTAATATTATTATTAACTTAAGAACTAAAATTTACTGCTTTTGGATAGAATCCATTCTCATTAGTAATTAACAGTATTATTTTAATGCTTTTTTACTCTCTTAAATTAATATCTTAGATTAATAATTTAATTAATAATAATATTGGTTTATTAGGTGTAATATTGTTATATCAAGCCAAAAAAAGGACTTCTGATGTTGAATAACCTGACAATTAAACTCAAACTTATTATTTTAGCAATACTTGTATCTCTTGGTTTTGCAGCAATTGTAATACTCGAAACAAAAGATATAAAAGAGCTTAATGACTTAAGCCATATGAAAGAGGCTGTTAAAAACTTAAATATTAATATGCTCAATTTGCGTAAACATGAAAAAGATTTTCTGGCAAGAAAAGATATGAAGTATCTAAAAAGCTTCAAAACTACCGTTGGTAAAATTGATGTAGAATCAAAAGAACTGAAAATAATGCTTATTGATTTTGAATTAGATACTAAAGATACGGATTCTTATAATAAAATCATTCATGAGTACAGCTCTGTATTTACCCAGCTTGTTAAAACTCAAGAACAAATAGGTTTAAATCCAAAAGATGGTTTGTATGGAAGCTTAAGAAGTACCGTTCATAAAGTTCAAGAATTTGCAAAAAAATCCGATGATAAAAATCTTTTATCTATTGTATATGATTTAAGAAAACAAGAAAAGGATTTTATGTTAAGAAGTGATAAAAAATATCTTAGCTCTTTTAATTCAAAATTGGATGCTTTAAAAGCAGATGCCAAGTATCAAAACATGTCCTCCTTGTTAAATAAATACAGAGAAGATTTTAATAAATTGGTGCAATTTGAAGAGAAAAAAGGTCTAAACAGTAAACTAGGACTTTTAGGAAAAATGAGAAAAGTTATACACAGATCAGAAGAGTCATTAAAAAATATGACTTCTCTTATAGGAGTTGCAGTTACTCAAAAAGTATCTGATATTCAAATGTTTGCTGCTATTTTTGCTATTTCTATTGCAGTATTTATTGTATTTGCACTTCTATATATTAGTAATTCTATTAGTGTTTCATTAAGAGATTTTGAAAAAGGATTAATTCAATTTTTCTCTTTTGTAAACAATGAAATAAAAGAAGTTGATAGATTAGATGATAAAAACAATGATGAAATAGGTAATATGGCAAAAATCATTAATCAAAACATTGCTACTACTAAAATAAATATTGAAAAAGACAGAGCGTTAATTGATGATGCAACTGTAGTTGCTAATAAAATCAAAGTGGGTTACTTAAAAGAGAGAATTACAAAAGAGTCTAATTCAGATGAATTAAATGATTTGAAAGATGTAATTAATGAAATGTTAGAAAACTTAAATAATAATATAGACAATATCCTTCTTGTTTTAGAAAGTTATTCTAAATACAACTTTTTACCAGTAGTAGATATTAAAGGTGTTGAAGGAGAAGTAAAAGAGTTATGTAAAGGAATCAATTTTCTAGGAGATTCTACAACTGTAATGTTAGTTCAAAATAAAGGTATTGGATTAGGTCTTTCAAAAAGTGCAAAAATCCTTGTACGTAATGTCGAACAGTTAAATACAAATGCAAATTCAACGGCAGCTTCTCTTGAAGAAACAGCTGCCGCACTTGAAGAAATAACAGCAACGGTTGTAAGTAATAATGAAAGCATACAACAAATGTCAAATTATGCGCAAGAAGTTACCAAAGCGGTTAAAAATGGAGAAGATCTAGCTACTCAAACCAGTCAATCTATGGATGAACTAAATAAACAAGTCACTTCTATTAATGATTCTATTGGTTTAATTGACCAAATTGCTTTTCAAACCAATATTTTAAGCTTGAATGCAGCCGTGGAAGCAGCAACAGCAGGAGAAGCTGGAAAAGGTTTCGCAGTTGTAGCCCAAGAAGTAAGAAACCTTGCAAGCAGATCTGCAGAAGCTGCAAAAGAGATAAAAAGTTTGGTTGAGAATGCTACGGCACAAGCCAGTGAGGGAAAACAAATTGCCAATAATATGTTAGAAGGATATTCTAAATTAAATGAGAATATACAAAATACTATTTCTATTATTGCGGATGTATCAAGCGCATCAAAAGAACAACAAGCAGGAATAGAGCAAATCAATGATGCAGTAACCCAAGTTGATTCACAAACTCAAGAAATTGCAACCATTGCCTCTCAAACACAAGAAATTGCTGAACAAACGAATGTTATTGCCAATGATATTGTAAAAGATGCTAATAATAAAGAGTTTAAAGGAAAAGATGAAGTAAAAGCAAGAGAAGTAAATAAAAAGTCAAGTAAGGGAAATAAAGGGGAAGAAAAAACAGAAGAAACAGAAGAAAAGACCAAAAAAATATCTTCTCCTAAAAAAGCAGTAGTTAAAGGAAAAGATGAATCTTGGGAGAGTTTTTAAGCCCTGTACTTTTCTAAGAGATAAAATACCAATCACCCTTACTTCCTCGGAACAGTAATACTGTCTCCGAGTAATTTAATTTTACCTATTAGCTTAAAATTAATCTGCCGCACACGCCTCAATCTCAAACATTAATGAAGGAAGAGCAAGCCTAGTAATACCAAGCAAGGTCATAGGAGGACTTATTTGTATAGGGCCAAATCTTGAAGCTAAAACATCAAAGTTTTTCATAGCTTCATCCACATCTGTAGTATAAATTTTAAGCCCCGTAACATTCTTCAAACTCATAGCAGCAGCGTGCAAAACTTCTTCTAAATTATCAAGTGAAAGAATAATTTGTTTTCGCATATCTTTAGCGTGTTGTAATTTGCCCTTGGCATCAACAGAAGTCTGTCCCGAACATATTATTTGTCGTGTAACTCCTTCTAGTATTTCAGCCTGGTTATATCCAAGATTTTGTGACCAAGTCCATGGGTTAATAGCTATTCGTTTCATAATTTGTCTCCAATTAATAGTTTACCCGAAGTATTTCCAGGTATTAAATTAATTATAACACCTGGTATTGACAACCCTATGTCAGGAAGTTTTTATTTTTTGTTCCAATGAGAAAAAAGTTCTAAAGAAAGCCTTTTTAATTCTTGTTTAAGAGAAGTGCCAAGGATTATTTCAATTTCATTGCTATATTGTAAGAGCCAACGCGCCATATAGTCTGGCATAGAGCTTAAAAATCGCATTTTTACAGCATTTTTTTGCAGCTCTTCTTCAATAAATCCAAACATATAACGTTGTTCTCCCACAAATCTAGCTGCTTCATGGGTAAAAAGGATTTCAATTTCTTCAAGCTCTTCTCTTCCTTGTTGTTCTTTTAAATACTCTTGTAGCGTTAACCTACTATGACGAAGGAAATATTCATTTTGTGGTGAAAAGGATAAAATACGGTCAAGTCGAAAATCTCGATAAGCTTCTCTCTTACGACACCATGCAATAAGATGCCAATGCCAACTGTAATAAAAAAGACCAATGGGTTCAATACACCGTAGCGTTTGAGCATTACTACTAAGAGCGGCATAATTAATTTCAATTACTTCTGTATTTAAAAGAGAGCTTCTTATTTCTCGTAACCAGCGATCAGTACTTGTTATTGTTTCTCTTTCATAGCCTTTCTTTTTAGTAGCAACAGACACATTTTGATTTTCATTGTAACCCTTGTTATTCATTGGAAAATGACTGCCTGTAGGTAAAACTTCAATATTAGCAGCAAAAGAATTTAAACCGTCTTTATCTGAACTATCAATTACTGCTCTAATTTTATTTAAAGCATGTTTAAAATCTTGCAAAGAATTGGCATCAAGACTCGATACCAGTAGTTTTTCCCCAAGCAATAAAGAAGCAGCCTCATCCAGTGTAAAACGAATAGGAGGTAAGTTGGAACGTTGGAACAAAGAGTATCCAATACCTGCTTCTGCACGTATTGGCACGCCAGCACTCTGTAGGGAACTTATATCACGATAGATTGTACGTTCACTCACATTAAAATAGTCTGCTAAAAATCTAGCTGTTACAAGGGAGCGTGTTTGTAGGAGTAATAAAAGAGAGGTGACTCTATCAAATCGTTTCATCTTTTACTCTTAGTATAAAATGTATATTCTTTTTGCACACTTGTCCTTCTTAAGTTTTACTTTTATCCCAAATTGTTATTTGAATAAAAATCTCTATTATTGTTTTATAATAACAAAATTTGTTTATTATTTAATACTATATATAAATAAGCTTAGTAATTTTTTTATTAGGAGATAAACGCATGGATTTAAATTTATATATTGCATTTTTATTTACTGCTTTATTTCTTATTGCTTTGTTTCATAAAATTAAAAAGGCAATTGAATTTTCTAATAGCTAATAATTAGGAATACACATTCTTGAATTTAAAAGTTAAATATGTTAGAATTAATTTCTAAACTATATATATTTTAAGGTGTTATTTGTGTCTATTTTTACTTTTCAATCTTTAGCTGGTGGTTTTTTAGATGAAGATCTAGAACATTTTAATAAAATATTTGATGACTGGTGTATTCAATTTGAGAGCTATGAAGATGCTATGGATATAATGCAAACGCTTGAAAATGAAGAAAGCATAGATATTGTTGAAATAACGCCCTTGACTTATCCCAAATACTTTTTTTCATCTCTTCAAGGTACTATTTATGCAACAAGGCAGGTTGAAGATAAAATCATTTGTGTGGTAGAACCTTTTATGGGTTCTAGTTTTAAAATTGCTATTTGTGATCTTAAAACAAGAAGCGTAAGACTAACAAAAACTAGCTACAAAAATATGCCAAACTTAGAAAGTGCTTTTGCTAATTTTGGTGACAAGTTATTATGATCTACCCTGTCCCTAAAGTTTCGAATATTACGCTTAGCTTTAACTAATAAACGTCTTCTTTATAAATTAATGTTATTCTTATATGAAAAACTAAGGGCAAAAAATGAATACTCTAAATACTTTTATTTTAAACAATGAAGCCTTAATACGAATAACATTCTTTGTTTCAATTATTTTTATCATGTTTTTTTTAGAAGTGTTTATTCCTCAAAGAAAATTAAAAATTAAAAAACAAAAGCGTTGGTTCAGTAATTTTTTACTCGTATTCCTGGGCTCTTTTTTAGTGAAGTTATTTCTTCCTTTTGCAGCTATTGGGGCAGCTATATTAGCTTATGAGAAGAACATAGGTTTGTTTTCTTACCTTGAACTTCCCTACTTCTTAGAGATTCTTCTTTCCGTAGTATTATTGGATTTACTTATATATTTTCAACACAGATATTTTCATAAAAATACATTTTTTTGGAAGTTTCATAAAGTTCATCACAGCGATATGGATTATGATTTAAGCACAGCTCTTAGATTTCATCCTGTAGAAATACTTTTTTCAATGATAATAAAAATAGCAGCTATTCTTATTTTAGGAGCACCCCTTTTAGCTGTTTTTATTTTTGAGATTATCTTAAGCAGTCTTGCTGTTTTTAATCATTCAAATATACGTTTAAATAAATCTTTTGATAAATATCTTAGGTTTTTAATTGTAACACCTGATATGCATAGAATTCATCACAGTGTGCATAAAGAAGAACTAAACTCAAACTACGGTTTTAATATATCTTTTTGGGATAAAATATTTTCTTCTTATACTGCAAAACCAAAAGATGAGTATGAAACAATGACTATAGGCTTAGCAAACCTTCAAGATAAAAAACAAATGACTAATATTTTAAGTCTGTTAAATCTTCCTTTTTTAAGCGAAAAAAAATAATTGTATTCGTATAAAACAGAAATTACGAAGGGCTTATTAAAAGAGCACTTTAGTACGTTTTGAGCTTGTTAGCTTCAAATATTCTATTTGTCGCTTTTGTACAATTAATAAAAAAACTTTTTCTATATACTTCTAAAAAAAGGAAAACAATGAAAAAGAAAACATTAATTATTATGGCCCACTCCAATCCAAATGATTCTAAAATCAATAAAAGAATTAAACACACCCTTGAAAATGAAGAAGATATTATATATAAAGATATTAAATCTTTGTATCAAGATTATAATTTTGACGTAAAAAAAGAACAAGAAGATTTATTAAATGCCCAAAAAATAATCTTTCAATTCCCTCTTTATTGGTGGACGGCACCTGCTATTTTAAAACAATGGATGGATGATATTTATACCTATGGTTTTGCTTATAAGTATGATGATAAGGGTGCATGGAAAGCTCTTAATTTACAAAATAAAGAGTTTCAAATGATTGTTACTATTGGAGGAAGTGAAGAAGATTATAAAAATATGAATGTAAATGTAAAAGATTGTTTATCTTCTTATTCTATTACAGCTTCCGCTTTAGGTATGAAAGAACTTGATCCTTATTTACTTTATGGAGTAGATACACATAAATATACGAATGAACAATTAGATGATATAATGCTTGAAGTAAAAGAACATATTTTATAAGAGATAGGAGGAGTATGGGATACTTTAATGCAAATTTAGACGCACTTAATTTTAAATTATTTGAACCCCATACCCGCTTAAAACCCTATGTTCACTCTTATTGGTTAATACAAAAAAAAGACTTTAAAAAAGAAATGATTTATAAAATATTAAGTGATGCAAGTATGGGTTTTTCAATTAATTTTGCCAAAGCATATTTTAGCAAAATGAATAACAATACTTTTGATTGTATAGGAAAGTTTTCTATAGATGGACCTACAAAATACCCAACATATCTACATTTTGACAAAGAACTCTATATTATTGGAGTACGTTTTAAAACAGCAGGTGCTTATGTTTTTTTTGAAGAAAAGATAGAATCTTTTGCAGATAAAAACACTCCTCTTCACAATACAAAAAACTGGCCCTTAGATGCTTTGTACAATTCACTTATTAGTAAAAGTACTGTAGAAGAAAGAATAAAAGAGATTGAAAACTTTTTAATTAAAAAACTTCAAGAAAGTAAAAAAAAGAATGCGCCGTGGATGTTTCCTTTGATCTCTAAAGTTCTTGATAATAAGGGTGATATTACCTTGGATTCTTTATGTAAAGACTTTGATATAAGTATCAGACAAATGGAACGTAGTTTTAAAAAAGAAATAGGTCTTAGTCCTAAGGTATTTCTTCGTGTAATCAGAATGAGAAATGCAAAAGATCTTTTAAATAAACTTGATTTAGAAAGTTTCACCAAAACAGCGCATGAAACAGGTTTTTTTGATCAATCCCATTTTATAAGAGAATTTAAATTTTTTATGAAAGAAACCCCTAAAAACTACTATAAAAATAAACTCTCTTTAACAAAATCAAGTGATTTTAAAACATATCCATCCAAATAAATTTAGAAACAAAAAAAGTAACCTTAAAAACTTTCCCATTCTTTTTGATCATTTGTTGCAAATACTGTGCTATTCACTTCTTCTTTTGTTTTTTCACTTCTTTCTTTTATAATTTTATTTTTATTTATTTTCAAATTACTTTTTTGTCTCATAATGGCTTTTTCTCCACTTCGTCTTTCATTGTTATCATAATCTAAATCAAAGTCTTTTTCTCTTCTATCTTTAATATCATTTTTTCCAATAAATTCTTTTTGATTCACACTGTCCACTATTTTTTGAGATATGTCTGCTGAACTTACTGCAATTTCTAAGGTTTCATTTGCTGCAAATGCGATTTTTTGAGTTTCTCTGTCTTGTGTGCTAATCGCATCATTAATTTGTTCAATGCCAAGCTTTTGTTCTTTTGAGGAGGTCTCAACATTGGCAATTAATCGTATTGTATTATTTATATTTTCGGTTAGGTTCGTATAACCAGAAATCATTTCATCTGATATTTTTTTGCCTTCACTTGTTTTATTATTTGCATTAGCTACTAAATCTTTGATTCTTTTGGCTGTATCAGCTGATCTGGTTGCTAAGTTTCTTACTTCTTGTGCAACTACTGAAAAACCTTTTCCTGCTTCCCCAGCGGTGGCTGCTTCTACAGCTGCGTTTAAACTTAAAATATTGGTTTGGAAAGCTATTTGATCAATTTCAGCAATGGCGTCTGTTATTGCAGATACTTGTTCATTAATCTCATCCATTGAAGAAGTGGTTTTTTCTGCTAAAACATGACCTTCTTTTATTGAATCAAGTACTTTATTAGCATAAGTGCTCATTTCACTAATAGAGTTATTATTATTTGTTACCGTACTTGTAATCTCTTCTAAAGCAGCAGATGTTTCTTCAAGAGAAACAGCTGCTTCATTAGAAGAATGATTAAGAATATCAACATTTTCCAATAAAGTATTCGCCGATGAATTTAGCGTTAAACCAATTTGTTTATTTTCTACCAACATAAACGAAATAGAATCTCCTAAAGAATTAACGCCATTTGCTAAATCAAGAAGTTGGTTTTTTACTTTTGAATTATCTACTCTATTTATATAGTTATAAGATGAAAATTCTTCTAAAATACTTAAAACATTCCCTATATTATTTTCCATTTGAAAAGCCATAGAATCTAAAACTTTTTTTAACTGCATCAAGGTAGGATTTTCTACATTCATATTAATTCTTTGACATAAATCACCTTGTTCAAACTCAGATAAAACCATTATTGTTTCATCTATAAAAGCTCTGTCTTCATCAATTGATTTTTTTATACTTTTAATATTTGTATTAACGATTTTTGCCATAGATCCCATTTCATCGTTTGATACATCATCTAAGAGTTTAATCTCATCTTTTTCTCTGTTTAAATAATCAAAAAATCCAAGTAATCCTTCTTGAAACGTTGATATTTTATACCTAACAGATCGCATAACAAAATAGGCACTTAAAAAAGATATAAAAAGAACAATAAGTGAAATAATTTCTATGGTTCTTAAGATAGTATGTTCATCTTTCTCAGTTTGTGCTATGGAATGTTCAAGAAGATTTTCCATTTGATGCATTAATATTTGTATATTTTTATCCATAAGTTTTAGCTCTGTACTTAAAGTCTTTTGTTCTTCTTTAATATGCTCTTTTTTACCACTCTTTAAATCAGATATAAACATCTTTAATGTAGCTTCAAACTCTTTTTGTTCTTTTTCTAAAATTTTAAGCTCTTTTAGAAAAAGTTTGTATATGTTTTTTGTTTTTTCATCTACATTATGCGCAATTGCTTTAAGTGATAATTCTTCTGCTTTTACAAGGGTATGGTCTGTTTCTTTTTCCAGTAAAACAATATTATTCTCAAGTGTTTTAAACTCTTTAGAATTAATATCAGCACTTGCTATAATCAATTCATAAGTAAGTATCTCTTCTTCTAAGATATCTTTTTCCAATTCAGTAATAATCGTATTAAGAGGTATTTGGTATTGCGATATTTCACTGATTTCATTTCCGATTTTATTAAATCCCAAATAAGAAGAAGTGGCAATAATAATCATGCCCGTAATTCCAACTAAAATAGAAAAAAGTATTTTTGTTGTTAGTTTCATATTAATTAATAATTTACTAGTCATTTAAAATCCTTAAGTAACTTTTTATCTTAGCTTAAAAATATACATCACTCGCTCTTAACATATTGTTATCTTTAGGTATTAATATTATTCTTTTAATGATTTGTAATTAATAGACTATATATATCACAACAATAAATTATTTATCTCTATAAAAAAGGAATGAAGACTATATAAAATGCACTTTAATCATTTTTAATGTAATTAAATTATAAATTTAAGTTTATGAATTTTACAAGATAAAATCCAATCATAATTTGAGAAAAAAATAAAAAAAGAAGTAGGAAAAAAGGAAAAATAGAATTTGGATTATTTTATTTTAAATTTAGAGAATAAAAAACACTGTACTTTCTAAAAACATGAAGATAAAAATATCTCCATATTTTTTAATAACTTAAAAAATTGTGATTAACAACAATTACAAGCTTGTTTATACTTACTTAATTTTCCAATACCTGGATTAAACGTATTCGTAGGATCTAATTTTTCATAAAACTTTTTTAAAGTACTTTCTGCTTTATACATATGTCCAACATTATGTTCAGCAGGATACTTAGCACCTTTTGCGTCTAAAAATTCAAGCATAATTTCTTTCATTCTTACTAAATCAGTACCTTTTTTGAAAATGTAATTTTGATGAAATACATTACACATAAAATGTCCATAATGAAGGGTAATTTCAATATTTTTTGCTACTTCTTCTGGCAGTACTTCAAACCATTGCGTATCATTACGACGTAATGCAATATCTAAAGGCAAAACACCTGAAATTATATTATTGTTCATAACAGCATACCTTCCAGTAGCTCCACCGGCTGCAAATCTGTGTAAGATTGCTTTATCGCCCTCTTCTTTTGTACATTCTATATATCCACCATCGCTGTTTTCTTTATCTTCATTCCAGTTTTCTTCTAAATATACTTTTGCTTCTTCTATTCCATCATCTCCCATACTTAAAATCAAATGATGTTCATATTTATCTCTAATATCAAGTAAACGCTGTGGAATTTGATTGGGGAATAATTTACTTGTATATTGCATTACTTTATTTGGAATATCTTTTGGTAAAAATGAAAACCCTTTTAAAAAGTTCTCCGCTTTTGCTTTTATTTCATATAAAAGAGGCATTCTTTTCGTACCTAAGTATCTAATTGCTACAAAAGTATCTTTTCCATACTCTTCTGTAATATTAAAAATAGTTCGGTGCATGTATTCTCCCATTTCTGGAAGGTTCGTAAAGTCCTTTAGAATATCCGTTCTTAGTTTTGCAAGTTTATCTGGGTTATTCGTTCCAAGATAAAAAACTTGTTCTCTTTTAGGTATTACAAAAGTATCTGTTCGTACTGCAAAAACACCCAGTTTACCAGCACAACCACTGCTTTCGAATAATCTTCTCTCATCAGCATTAAAACGGGCTGGAATGTCTGATGTTATATCACGAACACGTGCCTCATATTCATTATCAGATGCTATTCCTTTATCATAAGAAATTTTAGAAGCATCAAAGTTACCTTCTTGAAGATTTGTTAATATTTCTTCTGGTGTATCCCCAAGTCCATCAATTCCTAAATTATTAACAAGGTGTAATTTTCCTTTTTCATCAACTTGTGCATAAATAGCAAGTTCAGTATAAGCTGGACCTCGTTTTACTAATGCGCCTCCTGAGTTATTAGCAATACCACCAATAACAGTAGCACCTAATTGAGAAGAACCAATAACAGAATGAGGACTTCTGTTTATTTTAACCAGAGTTTCTTCAAGTGAGTGAAGCGTAGCACCTGCTAAACTAACGGCTTGTTTTCCTTCATTTATTAAATGAATTTTATTAATTGCAAGAGTAGATATAATAACAAGGTCTCTATCATAGTCATTTCCACTAGGAGCAGAACCTTCTGTAAGTCCTGTTTTTGCAGCTTGCATGATAATGATACAATTATTTTTAACACACGCTTCAATTAGTTTCCATTGTTCAAGCAGAGTACTTGGAAAAACAACTGCTAAAGCCGTACCAATTCCAGAACGAAAACCACTTCTGTAATAAGATGTTTTACTCTCACTGGTTAGAACTTTTTTTGAACCTACAATGTTTTCAAACTCTTGAATCAATACATTTTGTTCTGCTGTTATTGTCATTATCTTAGCCTTTTAATTATTTTATAATTTTTAATTTTTAAATTTTTTTGATACGTTAATCAATACTTCTATTTATCACTTAGAAAATCGAGTATAAACTTAGAATAAATACTTATCTCAAATATGACATAATATTAAAAGAAGTTATTAGTTTAATAATAATGCCTTCTTTTAAGTAAAATAAATCCTAAAATTCTTGTTAATTATTTAATTATGCGAATTATAGCACAATTTTAAAACAGTAAAACATGAAAAAGTAAGAAATAATGCGCTTTAGTTAAGTAGATAATAAAAAGAAAAATTTCACGAAGATATGATTCAAGCCTCTCTTTTAGGCTTGAAAAACGTTAAATTTAAAATTTACAGTAGTTTTTTTGTTTAAATAAAGAGTAAAATACTTTATTTTTGTATTTCAGGACTGTTCTCATTCTTTTTATTTACCATTAAAACACATTCATTATCATCTTTTACAATGGTAATATTTTTATCTTCATACACGGTATCTATACTTTGAGCACTTGAGCCCATGTCCAATTTAAAATATCTTAAATATTCTGTAAATTTAATTCCTGAACGAAAAGCTTTGTTTTCATTTACTTGCTTCAAAGCATTTTTTATCTGTTTGTTCGTGTAATATCTGCTCCAACGCAACCAAATAACAATCATTACGATTAAAAATATGAGTATTTCCATTTATTTTCCTTTAATTCTTTTCTTATTTTAAGATATTTTTATTTAAAAAAAATGTAGTGATATTTTTTATATACTTTTATTCTTTTTTTCTTGGTTTTCTACCCACTAAAATACCACCTAAAGCAATAAGTGCAATACCAGAGATTGCGTATATATCTGGTATTTCATCTCCTAACATAAGACCAAAACCAACAGCAAAAGGAATACTGGTATAACTAATAACGCCAATAATACTTGCAGCACTTAAACTATAAGCACGAGTAAGAAACCACTGAGATGCCGTGGATAAAACAGCCATAAAAGCAATAAGCGCCCAAACAAAAGGATCAGTATATATTTTAAACTCAACGAAAGAAGTAAATAACAAAATGAATAAAGGAATAATCACTCCTATCCCCATAAAAGAAAGCATAATAATTCTTGCATCATAAATGTCTTTTATTTTTTTAATAGTGGCATAAGCAGCAGCTGCAAAAAAACCACCTAAAATTCCAAGAATATGTTCAAAAGATATTTCTAAACCAAAAGGTTTTATTATAAATATAACCCCTAAAAATCCAATAAACAAAGCTAGAATGGTGCTCGTACTAATAGACTCTTTCATCAAATAATAAGCAAAAATCGTTACAAAAAAGGGCGATGTTTTATTTAATATCACAGCTTCTCCTAAAGGAATCGAAGCAATAGTATAAAAATAACACAGCATAGCAAGTGTTCCAAAAACACCTCTTAAAACAAGTAAGTTAAGTTTTGACATATCTATAGCTACAGGGACTTTTTTCAAACTATAAAGTACAATTATAACGCCCAAAAGATTTCTATAAAATACTATTTCAATGGGGTCCATAGTATCTGATAATATTTTAGCAACTGCCCCTGAAAGTGCCCCAATAAGAGCAGATGAAAGCATGAATAAAATACCCTGATCGATTAGTTTTATTTTTGAGATGATGGAATACTTATTTAACATTTAGATCCTTTATTAATCGTATTGTATACAAAATTTATAAAAAAGGTTTTAAAGGCTTAGAAAGTTAGATTCGTAGAGGGTTTTGAAGTATGGAATAAACCATACTTCTGTGTAATTAGTGAGATAAAAATACTGGTAAAGTAGAATTTTCCAACAAATATCTTGTTGTTCCACCAAACATAAGTTCTCTTAAGCCTTTTTGTCCAAAAGCACCAGCAACAATTAAATCAAAATTGCCATCATTTGCAGCATTTAATAAAGCCTGCCCTGGAATTCTGGTTGTTTTTACTATTTCATAAGTGCTTTCTACTCCATGTAAAGATAAATATGCTTGTATATCTTTCATTTGAGTTTCATCTTTTATATATTCTTTAGAAGAAACTATTTTTACTTTTTTTGCAGCTTTTAATAAATCAAGGGAAGAAGTCAAAGATCTTGAAGCTTCAGGAGAATTATTCCAGCCAATAATAATAGAATCAAGCGAAAACTTTTTCATAACTCTTGGAAACATTAATACTGATTTTCCACTTTTTAAAACAGCTGTTTCAAAAGTAGCAGTAGCAATACCAGAGGGAGGCGCTGCTGCAATAACTAAATCACAAAACTTAGAAGCTTGTTCCACCAAAGAACTTCTAACCCCTACTTTAATTTTTAAATTAACAAGACTTTTATCAATACCAACCTTGTTGATTACCTTAGAAAGAAGGGCTTTAAATTCATCATCTTCTTCTTTATACTGAGATCTAAGAACTTCATCAATAGAATTTTGAATCTCTGTAGGTAAACGCATAGTATCTGTCATAGTAACAATAGTTTCTAATCTGGATTGTAAAATATCTACATCAACCGCAAAATGTTTTGCAATTAATAAAGCACCATATAGTCTATCTTCTAGCTCTTCTCCTCCACCAATGGGAAAAAAAAGTTTTTTATACGTCATATTAAATCCTTTTATATCAAATTATTATCAAGTAAAATAGTATAAAACGAAAAAATGTAATAAAAATAAAATTTATAAACTTATTATATTATACAGCAAATATAATAAGCTCTTTGAGCATCAAATGCCTTAATACTCTAAATAACCCTACTTCTTTAAACTTAAAAATACAATATTCTCAATTTCAATATATTCTTCATTTGTAAGCTCATAAGATAAATTATAAGCCCCACAAATATTCTCTAAAATACCATATAAATATTCAAGAGTATTTACTGCTAAAAATTTATATTTTTTATTGGGATTCATCTGTTTTATTTCTTCTAAATATAAATCTCTTAATTCTTGATTTTTGTAAATATTACTTACCGTTTCAAAAAGTACAATAATTTTTTCTTTTTTTAACGTTGTTTTACTTAGAATATTAGGTTCTTTATTAAATGCAATTGCAATATCAAATAAATCTCTAGCATTACCATTCCCAGCTCTATAATAAATTTTTTTTGCAATTATTTCTTCTACTGTATCAATTAATAATCCATGATTCCATAACGTTACTTTAGTATAAGGAACTTTTGATTTTTGAATAACATCAAAAAATTGAATCTTACAATCTTCATCTATTACAATTTCAGAATAAATAGGATGAGATCTAAAATCTCCAGTAAATCCAATGTTTTTCATACTTTCTTTTACTTCCTTACTCCAAGAAGACTCTTTAAGTAAGTGTTTTTTATCGACATCAGCATATATAAAAATATCAATATCCGTAGAATATCTATGATTCCAATAATAAGCTGCTAAAGCAGTACCTCCACCAAGAGTAGATACATCTTTTAATCCCTTTTCTTCTAAAAGTAAAAGAGTTGCGTTAAGCATAGCTTTTTGTTTTGAGAAATCATACATGAACTATTTTTTTTCGCTTTAATATATTTTGCAATGCAAGAGGAACAATATTTTCATTATCGCCATTTAAAGGAAGATGTTTAAGTCTAAATCGTTTGTCCCATGATTTAGCGACACCTGTTAAACTTCTAAAAGGACTTGTGATATATATATTCTTAACATCTCTTTTTGAAATATCAAATGTTGAAATAAACTCTTCAAGCTCATCAGGCGATAGTTCTTTAAAAAACTTTGAATAAATACTTTGTTCTTTAATGCTTGCATCATCATACTTACTTTTATTAAATGCTTTTTTAATGTCACTATATGTAAATTTGAAATGTTCATCAATATTTCTATTAAGTATATGAAAAAACCTATGAGTAACTTTTTTTTCACTAATATTTTGAAGTTCTTTTTTATCAAGATGAATAAGTAGTTGATACAGTTTATTTCTATTACTGTCCTCTTTTTTCCAATCATTAAGAGTTGTTAATGGTATCTCTAAATATTTACTAATTTCTACTTGAGTCATTCGCTATCCTTATATATTTACATTATATACGAATACCGTATTTTTGTCAATAATTAATTAAGTAGAAAATTTAATTAATGTTAAAACCATTTATTTTTTTTAGTGATATAAATAAAACCTGCAACGCTTGTTACTCCCCTTGCTATATAAAGGGAAAGCATTGCTATCCACAAACCATTATTTTCTAAAGCTTGTGTGAAAAACCATACAGGGAAATAGACCAGTATTACGGATACTAACATCGCATTTTGCATGACTTTTACTTGTGTTGCCCCTATAAATACTCCATCTAATAAATAACTGGGTGCTGCTAATATTGGCAAGATTATTAACCAAGGTAAGTATTTAATCGCAATGTCTTGTACTTGTGATATTGAGGTTAAAGCTCCTATAATTTCTTCGCCTAAAAAGTAGAAAAACACACTAAAACAAAGAGCTACAAGAAAAGATAAACAAGCAGCAGAAATAACTAAACGGAAAAAATTCTCCATATCTTTAGCCCCAATAGATTTTCCGCTTAACGCTTCAAGTGCATGTGCAAAACCATCTAAAACATGTGCAATTAACATAACAAAACTAAGTAGTACTGCATTCGCAGCCAAAGTATCTGCCCCAAATTTAGCACCTTGAGCTGTAAAAAAGGACATAGAAATAAGTAATAAAATAGTTCTTACAAATAAATAACGGTTGACTTTTATAATTTTTGAGTAATTATTTAATTTGATTAAAGATTCAAAAACAACAGTACCCCCAACCTTTAAAAGCATTTTACGGCAAAAATAAGCCCCAAGTACTAGTCCAAAGTATTCTGATATTACAGTAGCTATAGCTAAACCTTCTGCTTGCATATTTAGAACATTAACAGCTATTACATCTAATACTATATTTAACAAGTTCGTACTTACTAATAAGATTAATAAAACTTTAGTATTTTGATTACCAACAAACCAGCCCAATAAAACATAAGAACATAAAACAGCTGGTGCCCCATAAATACGAATACTTGAATAAGCTAAAGCCTGTGGTAATACTTTTTCATCGGATAATAATAAATTCAACGCTACATCAATGATGACTTCTTGAAACAGCAGTATTAACAAAGAAATAAAAAGTGCTAAAATAATAGACTGTGATAAAACAGTGCGATTAGCATCTCCATCATTCGCCCCAACGCTTTGAGCAATCATTCCTGTTGTCCCCATTTTTAAAAAACCAAAAGACCAATAAACAAAAGAAAAAATAGTGGTACCAATAGCAATTGCTGCTAAAAAACGACTGTCTGGTAGATGACCAATTACCGCAATATCCACAAGTCCTAATAAAGGTTGTGAGATATTAGAAAGCATCACAGGCCAAGACAATAACCAAATCATTTTAAAATCTTTTTTATTACTATAAAATTTTATGTAAAATCCTTCTTATCTTTTAATTTTTCATCATATCCAAAAGATATTTATAGAGCAAAAAAAAGGTGTCAAGCAGCAATTAGTAATGAGCAAATTGTAAATAATTTGGTATTGCGTCCTCGTTATTTTGATGACCATATTAATTTTTTTGTTAGTTACTTACTTCAAACTGAAATTTTTTTGATATCCACTGTGTCGCAAGATTGAGGTTACTACATTCGAATTGCGTACCAGAAAACAGCTCACGCACACTATTCGATGAAGATACACCGATACATTTTATGTTGGCTCGAATGGCAGAAAGACTACCATTGTAAGTATCTTCGATGGCCAGACATTCGGATGGTTCTAAGTCCAGTTTGTCTGCTGCCAATAAATAACAATCAGGAGAAGGCTTGCTATTTTCAACATCATCGCCAGAAACGACCACTGAGACATACTTTTCGAGTTTGTGATTCCTCAACGTAGTATTCACTCCTTCTCTTCCTGCACCAGTAACAATTCCAACTTTTAACCCTTGAGCGCAGAAATAACGCATAGACTCAAGTGCTCCTTCCATAAGAGGAAAAGCTTGCTTAGCCAAGTATTCACTTGTGATTTTTGCTTTAGCCATTTCGAGTTCAGAAGGCTCTACTTCCATAGAGTGATTTTGCACAATAGTTATTGCGTTTGCTGTGCTTGGTATACCTGCATATTGACTTTTGTACTCTTCATGGGACAAGTCAATATTATAACTACGTAGAACATCTCTCCACATTTCATAGTGGGCTTGTTCTGAGTCTACAATTGTTCCATCGTGATCGAAAAGAATTGCTTTAATCATGAGTATCCTTGTTTGTTAATAGCAAATTATATACACCCCTGGGGGTGAAATAGATGTAATATATTTAACCACAATAATGATAAAGATATGCTTCTTAAAATTATAAATAAAATAGCTTTAAGAGACAATGTTATTCTTCATACTTATGTTTTAATGGATAATCACTATCATTTATTAATAGAAACAAAAAAAGAAAACTTATCTTCTTTTATGAGAGTAATTAATTCTAACTATTCACAATACTTTAACAAAAAATATAAAAGAAATTGTATCAAAAGTGGAGATTCAACCCCCAGCGTGTAAGCACATTTTAAGCCATTTTTATAAAACATAATCGTATACTTTTATACATATGACAGTATTGAAACGTATGTAATTTGTATTAAATTATGTATTATAAATCATGGCATGTCCTTAAAAGGTACAAATTGAGAATTCTATTATTTGTTTTATTATTTATAAACACTCTTTTTTCAAATATTATTTTAGATAAAAATATTGATAAAAAAAGTAATTTTATTTTAGAAAAGTTTTATGACAGTTCAAAAAAACTTACGATTGAAAACATTGAGACTAAATCCTTTGAAAAAATACCAAGTCAATTTACATTTGGACATGAAAAAGGAAATATTTGGTTCAGGTTTGTAATTAAAAACCACAGTTTATATGAAGACTTTATTTTAAATTTTAGTGAAGCATATTATCACGAGATGACCCTTTATAAAAAAGTAAATAACTCTTGGGAAAAAGAGAAAAATGGTTTAATACTACCCTTCAAGCAAAGAGAGGTTTTAAATCACAATCCCACATTTCATCTAAAAATAAAACCCAATCAAATACAAACTTTTTATATAAAAGGAAACTCTAAACTTACTACTTCTGGAGAGTTTGAGATTTATAAAAAAGAGTATTTCAACTCGATACATGGACATTCTAATGATATTTTATATATGTTTTATCTTGGAGCAATCTTCACTATTACATTAATAAATTTATTTATTTATTTTAGATTAAAAGAGCGTGTGTATCTTTATTATAGTGGATATACATTTTTTTATACTTTATGGGCAGCTGCTTACGGCGGATTGATCTTATATACCCCAGTTTATCAATTTTTTTATAAATTTCTCATGGTAACACCTATGTTTATAATGTTCTTAATTCTCTTTTCCTCAGAATTTTTAAATGTGAAAAAACACTTACCTAAACTATATAAACCTTTAAATATTTTTGGATATATTTTTGGAGTATTAGCTATTCTTATTGTTTTTAGCTTTGAGCCGTGGTTTGAAATTATGAATACATTAGCTTCTGTTTTATTTTTAGTTTTATTTTCAGTAGCTATCTATATTTTAAGAAAAAATAATGATATTAATACCAAATACTATCTTTTCGCTATGAGCGTTTACATGGTAAGTATGTCTTTAATGTCAGCTATGGCAAATGGGTGGATTGAAAACAGTGATATAAATAGATACTCTTTCTTATTTGGTTCATTTTTTGAGATATTATTTTTTACACTGGTTCTTACCAATAGATTTTATATATTTCAAAGTGAAAAATTTAAGATACAAAATGAACTTTTAGAATTGAAAGATAAAAATGAAATCATTTTAGAAAAAAAAATAGAAGATAGAACAAAGAACTTAACAGAATCAAATAATAAACTAAGTGCTTTAGTAGAAGAAAGAGAATTATTACTTAAAGAATTAAAGCTATTGACAATTACTGACCCTATGACTACGTTATATAACAGAAGATATTTTGCCGAGATATCAAAAAGTATAGTAGCTTTATCTAAAAGAAAAAAAGAGAATTTGTCAATCATTATGATTGATATTGATAAGTTTAAAAATGTAAATGACACATACGGACATCAATTTGGTGATGATGTCATAATTTCATTATCTCGTATACTCATTGAAAGTCAAAGAAAAAGTGATATTATTTGTAGGTATGGGGGCGAAGAATTTATCATATTACTGCCATACACCGCACTTGACGCTACAGCTGTAGTAGCTGAAAAAATACGTATACTTGTAGAATCATCAAGAATGACGCTTCCATCAAATGAACGTTTTAAATTCACAATAAGTTTAGGTGTAGCTCAAGTAGATATAGAAAAAGAAACAAATATCAACGATGCTCTAAAACGAGCTGATGATGGACTCTATCAAGCCAAAAATTCAGGTAGAAATAATGTTGTTGTAAACGCTCTAAAGTGAAACTATATATCTTTTTTTAAACAAAGAGAGCAGCTATTTTTTTCCTAATGAGTATACATTCTTCTATACTTCTACCTTTATTAGAAAGTGATAATTCTAGTGCTCATGAAAGCTAGCGCATTCGTTTTTTTTCTTCTTTTATAGAAAAGAAGAAACAAGAAAGCAACTGACGGTTGTTGAAGGCGGAGCTTCCCTCACTTGTTATTTTGTGTTTCTGCCTTGTGGAACTCCCTAAAACGTGCATTAAAGCACCTTTCTTAACGGTCAAACAGTCCTCAGGCTGTTCAGAAACAAAAAATAAACGCTCGGCTTCAACAAAGTCAGAACCACGCTCCACATTTCACTAATGATTTTTTCTCTTGAACGTAAAAATATAAGAGATAATTAAATCTAATAAAAAACCACATTCCCAACGGCTCTTTCCCTGACTTTGAGAAAGCTAAATATTTTTATTTTTTAACGGAAAAAGGCGAGGACTATTTGAGTGTAAAGAAATGTGCTCTCTAGCACATTTTAACGAGTTCCACAGCCCAGTTAACAAATAAAAATATTTAGGCACCCGAAGGGCTTTATCAACTCGTCAGTTGCTTCTTTTTGTTTCTTTTTCTGACAATTAAGAAAAAGAAAAAAGCGCAAAGGTACTTTGTATGAGCTCTTAAATATAAAAGTGGAGATTCATTCTCAGGGGTGTTTTTCTCTTTTAAGTTAGAAGAATTGAAAATGGTAAAAGTTCCTTTTTACTAGTATTTTAAATCTTGACAATAAATTAACAATCAAGTATAATGTACTAAATTAAATACTAAAAAGGATACTCTTTTGAATGCTATTTTATCAAATTATTCTGCAAGCATATCAGAATTAAAAAAATCACCCTCTTCAATTATTGAAGAAGCAGGAGATGAAGCAGTAGCTATTTTAAATCATAATAAGGTTAGCTCATATTTAGTTCCTGCAAAAACCTACGAAAAACTATTAAGTATTGTTGATGACTATTTATTAGAACAAGAAGTAAATAAAAGAATTAATGATAAAGATGAAATTGTTTCTGTAAATCTTGATGACTTATAATCTAAAATTCCACCAAAAAGCATTAAAAAAGTGGAATAAACTAGATAAATCAATAAGAGAAAATGGCAAAATTTATAAATTCTGTTTGAGAAAATTCCAGTGAAAGTATACGCATTTTATCATTTAGTTAATTAGGTAAACTGTTCCAGAATTTTTTGAAGATATAAAACTAAACCTATCAAAGGATAATAAATGAAAATAAACCTCTTAAAAACTGGAATTATTGGAACTATTTTAATAGCACTTTGCTGCTTTACACCCATTCTTGTAATTCTTGTAACAACAGTTGGGCTTAGTGCAATTGTAGGATACTTAGATTACGTATTATTCCCAGCATTGGGATTTTTTGTTTTACTAACAGTTTACGCTATTTCAAGAAAAAATAGTTCTTGTTGTAATAATAATGATAAAAATTTAAAAAAGTAATCTAATTGTTTATCAACTCATATATGATTTTCTTATACTTCTAAATGTCATGTCAATAAAACTATGGGGACAAAACTATGGGGACAGTCACCATTATTATTTTTACCAAGAAAGGTGACTGTCCCCATTTTGTTATAGAGCAATTAAAGATGTAGCCAAAAAGAATGAATCAAACAACTCTAATTGGAACATGAAAATCTAAAATAAATGTATCATTCTCTTCTAAATAGTGGTTTTTTGAAAATACTGCATAAGCTGGCAAAGTTATAACTTCATATCCACTCTTTGGCATCCAATATTGATAAATATATATCATAAGTCTTTCTATGTCTCCATATTTACCTTCATAATGAAAAATAGCACACAAGGATTCATGAATTTTTAATTTGCTTATTGAGTTTTTTGGTTCAAAATTCTCATCTACTTCAAGAGCTGCAATATAATTACACTCTTCGTATGGAATCATAATAGTACTATCATGGTAAATTCCTATATGAGTATTGTTTTTTAAGTCACATTGATATGCAAAAGCTAATAGTCTTTGCCATACTTTTATAAGATTCGCTTCAGTATAGCCTTTGAGTCTGAGATATACACATGTTTTTTGTGGAATTACTTTTATTCTTGGCTCTAAGCCTTCAAAGTTTTTTATGGATTTATCATTTATATCAAATTTGTTTTTAGTGAAGTTTCTAAAAGCTCCTTTTCTCCACTGACTTGGGGTAAATGTAAAACGCTTTTTAAACGCTTTGCTAAATGATGTAGGGGAAACATAACCGCAATTGTTAGCAATCTCAGTAATTGTAGAGTAATTGTCTGTAATAAGAAGATTTGCCGCTTTTTGAAGTCTAATAGATGTGATTTTTACAAAAATATTCTCACCTGTTTCTTCTTTAAATATTTTGTGGAAATGGTATTTACTAACGCTATTCAATCTTGCTAATTCATCAAGTGAAATATCTGTATCAATATTCGTATAAATATAGTTTAACGTTTTATTTACTATTTGGGCTCTTATGTGTTTTGTATCTCTTTTCATAATTTATTATAATATAAGATAGAAATAATAGCAAGATAAGATAGTAAAAATAGAATTTAAGATAGAGCATTAAATCTTTAAATATTCTATACTAAGGAAAAGATCAAGGAGAAGATTATGACAAAAAGGATTTTTAAAGAAAACTCCTTTGTGGGATTTGAGTTTCTTCCCGCAGAAGCAATCTCTAATAGTATTAAAATTTATCATCCTTTTGCATCTTTGGCAAACGAATATTTTTCAAATAAAGGCTTTGATGTTACTGCATTAGAATGTGGTTCAATTAAAATATCATTTGAAAATCTGGCTAAAAAAGAAAAAATAGCGTTAGCAGAGGAAATAAAATATTTTTTAAAAAGCTCAAGACAAAAAGTAATAAAAGATTTTTTAATTTATAAAAAATGGTATTAATTATTAAAACGAAAGGAAAATGTATGAGCTCTTACAATAAAGGTGTCTGTCACCATTTATCTAGTATAAAAGTGGATTTATTACCCCTCGTATAATGGAATATAGCAATAAGCTATAATAAAAAGAAGAGTCAATTTTAGTATATTGATGTACCCCTGAGACCATTTAATAATTATTGAATGAGTTTGGACCCCAGTGTAATAGCTAAATTAAAAACTTGAGTGGCAACTAAGTCGGATATATTTCCAGATTGCATTTTGCGAGGTGAAGTTATATTTAGTTTCTAAAATCAGACAGAGCAGAAGCTCTGTCCTAACAAGCTCTTCTAAAATTAATTAGGAGGCCTTCATGTATAAGTTTATCGGAATTGATGTATCTAAGTCAACATTACAAGTTTATATTGAAATTAAAAATGAGAATATTAGTATTTTAAATACTAAAAA